>JBILLI010000541.1:0-5413 GCA_044376155.1 Polyangiales bacterium | reverse complement strand
CCCCAGCACCAGGCTGAACACGCTCCCGAGCCAGAGCGGGTTCATCTGGTCTTCCCTCGGGACCATCGCGAAGTCCGTGCGCCAGAGGAACGCCGTCACGACCAGGAGGAGGCCGAAGGCGCCCACCAGACCCGCCGCCGCCGTCCGGACACCGCGGCCCTCCTCGGCGGGGCGATTCCGGTCCAGAAGAGCCTCCGAGCCGGTCAGCAGGAGCACCGTCACCGTGATGAGCAGGCCGAGAAGCGCGGGCATCGGCGTGTGGTCCCCGAAGAGTCGTGCGGGGAGCGTGGGCTGGTAACGGACGTGACCGAGGGCGTGCACCCCCTCGCCGAGCAGCGAGCCATGGCCGTACACGAAGGCGAAGAGACCCACGCCGCCGAGCAGGTGGAGGATCGAGACCGTTGCCAGAGAAGCTCTCCCCGCGTGGCTCACGGATCACTCCAGGCTCGAACCGTGTGTTCCCCTCGCAGCCCGCGATCGTTGTTCTCGTCAACGGCACCGGGGATGGTGACGAGAACCTCTCCTCTGTCGAGATGCACGGTCGTGGAGGCTCTCAGCATGTGGGTTGAAGCGTCAACGAGGGCACTCGGTGGCCCACCGGTCCGGTGGCGCGCCGCGACGTGAAGGCCGCGAGGAATCAAGGGTGTCAGCGCGGCGGACGGACGAAGGCGATGGACTGTGTCGTGGCGCAGGTGGTTCGCTCGCGGCAGTCGGGGTGGCCGTTGGTCTGGTAGCGGTAGGTGACGGTTCCTTCGAGGGTGTTTCCGTTCAGGGTCGCGCGGGCCTCGATGCGTGGCGTGAACGAGCACGCGCCGGAGGTCTGCGCCCGAGTACCGCTGCGGCTCACGTTCATGACGTTGCCCGTCGCCGTGCCCACGAGCGGACCGCCGCCGCCTGTGAAGAGGCTGAGCGCGAAGGCCGAGAAGCCCTGCACCTCGACCGAGATGTCAGACCCCATCTGAGTGATGGACATCATGGTCCCCGTGGAGGACGTCCCGACCGTCCATCCGCCGATGTTGCACGGGTTCTCTCGGTTGGTGATCGCACCATTGTACGTTCCCGTGAAGTCCAGGGCCGCACCACTGTCACCCGGAACCACCGTGTCCACGGACGCGCTGGCATCGGTGGGCACGCTGGCATCGGTGGGCACGCTGGTATCGGTGGGCACGCTGGCATCGGTGGGCACGCTGGGAAGGACCTGCATCGGGCTGCAAGCGTTCATTGAATTGAACGCGAGGAGAAGGAGCGCGACGGTTGGAGCGCGTCGTTGCATGAGGATCATCCTCTCTGTCTTCGAACACGAGTTGAACGCGTGCTGGGGAGTGTAGACGTGTCAGGGCGTTCGACTCGGTTGCGAGCGGTCGCGCTGACGGCGGTTCAGAACGATACGCCAGGGTCCGAGAGGACCTTCACGAAATCAACGGCCGAACGCGCACCCCGGCGCCACCGGCTCACGCCCGCGGGTCGATGAGCGCCTCCCGCGTGGCTCGTCCTCAGTCTCGCGCCAGCGCCACGCGGGTGCGCACGGCGCCGCGGACGGACCTCGGCGCGCCGACGAAGCCCCCGCCCGTGAGCGTCCACAGCCGGGGGGTGCGCGGGTTCTCGAAGAGCCTCGCCTTCAGCGCGTCGTCCACGTCCGCCGTGGTCCCCAGCGAGAGCGACACGAGCCGCGCGCAGGTCGCCTCCTCGAGCAGCGCGCGCAGCCCCGCGGGGCCCACGGCGCCGCAGCCCCACGCGATGCGCTGAAGCGCCGCCGCCCGGGGCGACGTCACGAGCTCCGCGAACTCGTCGGGATCCGTACGACCCGACTCGACGCGCAGCTCCTTGAGGCCCGCGAGCCCGTCTCACCCCGCGAGCGCGCGCGCGCCGCCGGGCTCCAGCGCGTCGATGCGGAGCGACGCCACCGCGCCGCCCGAGAGCACGCGCGGGAGCGCTCTGGCGGGCACCGGGCACCGCAGCGAGAGCGCGCGGAGCGAGGGGAGCGCAGGGACGTCGAAGGCCGCGGCGGCGTCTTCGGGCGCGCGCAGCCCCCGCAGCCGCTCTGCGGTGAGCAGCGCGTCGAGGGCGTTCGCCGCGCCTCCCCAGGCCACGGAGAGCGCGCGCAGCCCCGCAACGTGCGGCGAGGCCGCGAAGGCCGCCCACCGCTCCGGCGAGACCCGCGTCGCGGGGCCGGTGTCGAGGGTGAGGGCGCGCAGGCGGGCGAGGGCGCCGCTCCCGACGAGGGCGTCGAAGCCGTCGTCGGTGACCGCGTTCGCGCCCGCGTCGAGGTCCTCAAGGCGCGGGAGCCCGGGCGCCGTGAGCAGCGCGAGGAGGTCCCGCGCGCCGAGCTTGTTGCCGCGCACCTCCAGACGCGTGAGCGCCGGGAGCGACGCCCGCGCGAGGCCCTCGACGGCGAGCGACGTGCACCCCAGCCCGAGGGACTCCAGCGCGTCACACCCCGACAGCTCTGCGGCGGCGGAGGACACCTTCGCGCCGAGCAGGTCGAGGGACTTCAGTCCGCGCAGCTCCTTGCGCTGCAAGAGTTTCTGCACCATCACGGTCTTCGCGCCCTGCAGCGTCTGCCCGGTGTCGACGTGGGTGATCGGCGCGGCGGCGAGCTCTGGCAGCGCGAGCGGCACGACGCCCTCGGCGACGAGCAGCGCGAGCTTCGGGTTCTCCGCGGCGGCGGCGTAGTCCGCCTTCCAGGTGAGGGCGTCGGGGTCGTCGCCCTCGAGGTCGAGCAGCGCCCTGAGGCTCCACGCGTCGCGGGTCTTCTTCGGGATCTTCGCGAGCGCCGCGAGGCGGAGCTCGTTGCGGGAGAAGCGGTCCAGCGTCACGGAGGGGTCCCCCTGTCGGTGGTGCCGGTGACGGCGACGGGCACAGCCTCACGATGGCAGGTCACCGCGGGGATGGGGAAGGGCCAGGCGCGCGCATCCCCGCGGGATTACTCGGTGCGCAGCGACGCCGCCGCCGTGTCGGTGATCGTCCCGCCGACGGGCGCCAGCACGACGCGCACCGGGGGATGGGCGGAGCGCGCGTCGGCGAGGCCATCAAGCCGCTCGAAGAACACTGCGATCTCCCGAAAGATCCGCTCGGGCTCGCCGGGGTCGAGCTGATAGTTCGCGCCGGCGATCGCGACGAGGCGCGCGTCGGGCAGCGACGTCGCGAGCGACTCGGCGAGCTCGATGGGCACCAGCGCGTCGCCGCGGAGATGCAGCAGCAGCGCGGGCGTTCACACGAAGGGCTCCAGCCATCCCACGTGGGTCCGCAGGATGGAGCGCGTCATCGCGATCATCCCGCCGGGTGAGATCACCATGCGCTGAAAGTGGGCGAGTGCCTCGAGGGCGCCCGCGCTCGCGGACTGCGGGGTCCCGCTGCCCGCCGCATCGAGCGCGTCGGACCTGCCCCAGCGCGAGCGGAGCGCCTCCAGGAAACCCTCTACCTCCGGGCTCAGCGGGTCGATCCCCGGGGCCTGCGCTCCTGACTGGACGCCGGTGCCGAACAGGATCGCGCCGGGCACGCGCTCGGGGTGCAGGGCGGCGTAGGCGAGGGCCTGCGCGCCGCCTTCGATGTTGCCGAACAGGATGGAGCGACCCGCGGCGACGGCGACGGCGGCACCCGCGGCTCCGACGGTGGACGTGTGGCGCTCGCGACGTCGGACGGCCTGCCGGGCTCGCGCATCGTGTCGGCGACGAACATGTACGCGCGCCGCCACGCGTGGGCGACCTCGTCGTCGATCCCGGGGTCGAGCTCTCGCAACGCCGTCAGCAGCGCGTCGCCGAGGATCGCGTAGTCGCCCGGCCCGAGGTTCAGGTGCGCGTGACGGCGGCCGAGGTCCCGCAGCACGGGCACGATCTGGGCGTGGTCCCGCAGGCCCAGGCGCGAGAGCTCGAGCGCCTGCGCGAGCTTGCGTCGCTGGGCAGCGAGGTCGACGGGGAACCGCGCGCGCAGGTCGGGCCTCGCCGCGAAGAGCCGCTCGTACACGCGCCGCGGCAGCGCATCGCCCTGCGCGAGCACGCGCTCGAAGGATCCGGCCACCAGCGCGGACAGGGTGCGGGTGACTACCGGCGTGGTGGGTGTGCGATGTCGATGGCGAACACGCTCTCGGAACGGGGCCCGGTGTCGCTGTTGGCGATCGAGTAGACAAGCCATGACGTGCCCGCGATGGTGAATGCGGCGGCGAGGGATTCGTGATCGCCGCCGTCGTGCGCGGTGACGGTCAGCCGCTGGACGGTGAGCGGGCGCGCTCGTCCAATGGTGCGCTTGAGGGTGTTGCGCTCGACGAACAGTCGCACCGCGGTGCCGTCGATCTGTGCGCTGTACGCTCCATTCTGTGGGATGAGCGCGGTGCAGGGTTGCGGCGGGGTGGTGGTGAGGACGGCGTCGATGGGCGCGACTCCGCGGCGCCAACTCTCGTCTGCCGCGACGCGTGCGGGTTCGTCGCCGGGCTCGTCGCCGTCTGTCGAGAGGGTGGTCCTGCTCGTCGTGTGGAGGGTTTCGGCTTCGCGACCGGGCGCTGCGACCACGAGTCGTGCGGTGTACTCGTACACCTGTTGGGAGTCGTTCGACACCATGTCCCTCGAGCCCGAGACCAGGAGCACGCCATGGAACGACGGCGCGAAGCCGATGCACGCCAGAGGGCCTGGGAATTCGTTGGGGAGCACGTGCAACGCAGGCAGACGCGCGGGTGCGGCAGCGTCGGGAGTGAACGCAGAAGCCACCAACGCCGCGTCGGTGACGGTCGCACGGGTGCCTGCGTCCTCGCTGGAGGTGTTGGGGTGCAGTGTGGTGGGCCGCGCCTGGCCAGAGCACGCGACGAGTCCACACGAGAGCAGGAGCGAGGAGAGTGACGCGCAATTCATGTTCGCGGGACCAGACCACAGTGCATGAAGGGGCTCGATCACAACGTCGTGGCGCAAGGTCAGGCAGGCCGCGCGGGCCGTGGACGCGAGCATTTCCGCGAGCGACGCCGTGGAGGAGCGCGATGATCGCGGCCGCGCGTGTTGTGGGCGGCGACGTCGTGGCGGGACGCGGGGATCTCATCCGATGGGGACGCGGGCGAGAGGGGGCCTCATTCGCGCAGCGCGTTGGAGTGCCGATCCGCCCTCACGCCCGCGGGTCGATGAGCACCTTGAGCACCCCCGCGCGCCTCGCGGCCGAAACCCACGCGTTCTTCCACCGCGTTGTTCTCCCGTGCGCCAGGCGGCCGCTGCCGGCGCGGCCCTCGACGGCGTCGCGCTCATGTGCGCCTCGCGGCCGCGTTCCGCGCGTCCTTCCACCACCTCGCGCCCACGCGCTCCGTGCGGCCGCTGCCCGCGCGTTCTTCCACCGCGCGGCTCCACCGCGTCCCGGTCGGCCGCAACCCTCGCGTCCTTCCACCTCGTCGCTCCGACGCGTTCCGTTCGGCCGCGGCCCTCGCGCTCTTTCACCGCGC
>JBILLI010000542.1:0-5413 GCA_044376155.1 Polyangiales bacterium | reverse complement strand
CGCAGCGAGTCCGCTGGGAACTGCTCGCGCCGCTCGCGACGGAGCACGCCTTGAAACAACCGCACCGCGACCTGATGGCCCGGCCGCGTGAGGTGCGTCGCCGGCGGGAGCCACGACAGCCGCTGCGGCGTGAGCGCGCGGAGGGTGTGGCGAATGCCCTGGAGGGTGAAGCCCCGCATCCCGCGGATGTCGCTGATGTACATCGTGACGCGGCCGTCGAGCTCGGCGCGCAGCAGGTCGAAGATCTCGCCGAGGTGCTCACTCTCGCCGAGGGCGGCCTCGCCCTCGAAGCGCCCCACGAGCAGCCGGTCGTCGAGGAACGCGAAGCGCACGTCGAAGCCAGACGCCGAGAGGCGCCATGCGGCCGGCGCGTACACCGCATACCGCCGCCCCGCGAGCTCCACGTCGCCCCGCGCGCAGGCGTCGGCCAGCCAGGATCCGTCGCCTTGCTCGGGCGCGTCGGACGTTGCGAACGGTGCCCTCTCCGGGCTGTCGCCCAGGCACTCCTGGAGCGCGGCCAGCGCCGTGCCGTGCACCGAGAACCGGGTCGGTCCCGCGCCGCCGTAGAGGGGCGCGAAGGCGCGGGCGAGGCGCTCCAACGTCGGCGACACCACGATCACCGACCGACGCAGCCGCGGGAGCAGGGATTGGTACCCGCGCGCGCCGTGACCTCGCACCCGCCGCGGGATCTCCCGCAGGCCCCGGAGGTCATGGACCAGGCACCACCGCGCGGCGGGGTCGGAGGCCAGCACCGCCTCCCACACGTCCTGGTACGCCTTCACGTGCTTCAGGGCGGTCTCCTCGGTCGGCGGCGACGAGCCCGCGTAGCGCAGGTACGCCACGTCTCGCCCCACACGATTGGCCGTGACGCCGCCGCGGCCGTTGATCGAGCGCCACGCGGCCCGGGTCTCAAGGCTGTAGTCCAAGCCATCGAGGTCCAGCACCCCGCTGCGGACTGACTCCGCGAGCGCCTCTTCGGCGTCGGGCCCGTCGAGGGGTGACGGGCTCGCCGAGGGCGACCGCTCGAACCGCTCCACGCGAACCGCCGCGGCGCTCAGCATCTCCGCGAGGTAGCCCATCGTATGGCGCAGTGGGGCCAATTGCGTGCCGACACGCAATGCCCGCGTTCACCATTCCCTCACGCCGCAAAGCGTTCGCCTCGACGCTGGGGGCGCGCGGATCCGCGCGGTCAGGGCCCCGAGGGCTCGCCGCTGCGCTCCGCGGGGATCACGGTGGACCCCGGGCGGATCAGCGAGGCCCCGCACGCGCCCGCGGCGCGCTGGAGCTTCGCGCCGACGAAGGTCGCGGCGATGGTGGCGACCATCGCGAGGAGCGCGAGGCGCACGAGGAAGCGCCGGTCGCGGGTGACGGGTTGGAGAGAGGACTCCTCGACCGCGCCCGAGGAGGGCGGCGGAATCTCATCGACGGGATCGGACATGGCCGTCGAGGGATCTATCACCCCGTCCCACGCGACGCGAACGGGTGTATACCCCGCGGTCGAGATGGCAGAGCCCAAAGGTCGAGTGCTCATCGTCGACGACGAAGCCAACGCGCGCGCGGCGCTCTCGGAGATCCTTCGTGAAGAGGGGTACGAGACCGAGACCGCGGCCGACGGCTTCAAGGCCCTCGGTCGCCTGGCGACCTTCACCCCGGACCTGATCCTCACGGACCTGAAGATGCCGGGCCTCGACGGCATCGGGCTCATTCGCGAGGCCCGCACCGCCGCGCCCAGCGCCGCCGCGGTGGTGATGACGGCCTTCGGCACCATCGACTCCGCGGTCGAGGCGATGAAGCTCGGCGCCGAGAACTACCTCACCAAGCCCCTCGACCCGAAAAGCACCCTCGCCGTGGTCGAGCGCGCGGTCGAGAAGGCCCGGCTCATGCACGAGAACGCCCTGCTGCGGGAGCGCCTGCGGGAGCGCAACGCGCACGGCCACGTGATCGCCGAGCATCCGTCGATGAAGGCCCTGCTCGACACCGTGACCCAGGTCGCGCCGAGCCGCTCCAGCGTGCTCATCGTGGGCGAGAGCGGCACCGGCAAGGAACTCATCGCGGCGGCGCTGCACAACGCCTCGCTGCGGGCCGCGGCGCCCTTCGTGCGGCTGAACTGCGCGGCGCTGGCCGAGTCGCTGCTGGAGAGCGAGCTGTTCGGCCACGAGCGCGGGTCCTTCACGGGCGCCGTGGGCCGCCGCGAGGGGCGCTTCAAGCAGGCCGACGGGGGCACGCTCTTCCTCGACGAGGTCAGCGAGATCCCGATGGCGACGCAGGTGAAGCTGCTGCGCTTTCTGCAGGAGCGCGAGTTCGAGCGCGTCGGGGGCAACGAGACCCTGAAGGTCGACGTGCGGATCATCGCCGCGACGAACCGCGACCTCGCGGAGCGCGTGCGCAGCGGGACCTTTCGCGAGGACCTGTACTACCGCCTCAACGTGATCCGCCTCGACATCCCCGCCCTGCGGGAGCGCCGCGCTGACATCCCCCTCCTCGCGGCCTTCTTTCTCCGCCGCTACGCGCGCGAGAACGGGCGGGACATCACGGGCTTCTCGGAAGACGCCCTGCAGCGCCTCCTGGGCTACGCGTGGCCCGGCAACGTGCGGGAGCTCGAGCACGCCATCGAGCGCGGCGTGGTCCTCGCGCGAGGGCTGCGCATCGAGGCCGAGAACCTCCCCGCCCCCATCGCGCCGCAGACGAAGGGCGCCGAGGGAGATCCCCGGCCGCCGATCCCCGGGAGCACGATTTCAGACCTCGAGCGCCACGCGATCCTCGAGACCCTCAAGGCCGTGGGCGGGAGCACCTCCAAGGCCGCGAGAATCCTCGGGATTTCACCGCGCAAGATTCAGTACAAGCTCCACGAGTACGGCCGCCCGGGGCACCTCGCGCAGGGCGTCGACGGCCTCGACGACTGACCGATCTCGCGCCATTTTTCTGCGGGCGACTCATGGCCCGATGGGGCGGTGTCGTTGCTCCGCGCGGTGGAGCTGTCGACCCTGTCGTTCTCTCACCGCACCGGCTGGTCGTCGCCGATGCCGGACCTCGACTCGCCGCAGACCCTGGTGCTGGCCTTCGGGGCGTCATCCTTCGTCGACCATCCCGAGGCGCTCACGGCGCTCCGGGCGGCGTTCCCGCAGGCCCACCTCGCGGGGTGCTCGTCGTCCGGGGAGATCTGCGGCACCCGGGTGCTCGACGAGAGCCTCTCGGTGGCCGTTCTCCGCTTCGCCCACACCCGCGTGCGCACCGCGGAGACCGCCGTCGGTGGGGAGATGTCGTCGCGCGAGGCGGGTGAGTCCCTCGGGCGCGAGGTGCGGGGAGAGGGCCTGCGCGCGGTCTTCGTGCTCTCCGACGGTCTGGCGGTGAACGGCACGGAGCTCCTTGGCGGCCTGCACGCCGCGCTCCCTCCTGAGGTCGTCGTGACAGGCGGCCTCGCGGGTGACGGCACCGCGTTTCGACGGAGCTGGGTGCTGCACGAGGGCGCGCCCCGCAGCGGGATCGTCGTGGCCGTCGGGCTCTACGGCGACGCCGTGCGTGTGGGCCACGGCTCCCGCGGGGGCTGGGACGCGTTCGGCCCCGAGCGGCGCGTCACCCGCACGGAGGGCAACGTGCTCTACGAGCTCGACGGCGCGCCCGCGCTCGCGCTCTACAAGCGCTACCTGGGCGAGCGCGCGGCGGCCCTGCCCTCCACCGCCCTGCTCTTCCCCGTCGCCCTCCGCGGCGACGCCGACGGGGACGAGCGGGTGGTACGAACGATCCTGTCGGTGGACGAGGCCGCGCAGTCGATGACCTTCGCGGGGGACATCCCCGCGGGCGCGGTGGTGCAGCTCATGCGCGCGAACATCGACCGGCTCATCGACGGCGCGGCGCAGGCGAGCGTCGCGGCGCGGAGCCCCTCGCCCGAGGCGCTGACCATCGCGGTGAGCTGCGTCGGCCGACGTCTGGTGCTCGGCGAGCGCGTGGAGGAGGAGCTCGAGGCCGCGCAGGAGGCCGCGCCCGACGGCGCGATGGTGGGTTTCTACTCCTACGGAGAGATCTCTCCGATGGGCCCCGGGGAGCGCGCGCGGCTGCACAACCAGACCATGACCGTGACCCGGCTGTGGGAGGCGTGACCGCGATGCATCGCATTCTGGAACGCCAGCTCCGACGCCTCGAGCTCACCGACGCCACGCCCGACCCCGAGCGCTGGGCGTGCCTCCTCGCGCGCGTCGACCGCGCCTACGTCGAGGCCGACCAGGACCGCTACACCCTGGAGCGCGCCCTCGCGATCTCGTCGGAGGAGATGCGCGAGCGCTTCGATGACCTCCGCGCGGCGCAGCAGCAGCTCGTGCTGGCGTCTCGCAAAGCGGGCATGGCCGACGTCGCCACCTCGGTGCTGCACAACGTCGGCAACGTGCTCAACAGCGTGAACGTCTCCGCGGGCGAGGTGTCGCGCCTCGCGTCGAGCCGCTCGGTGGAGGGGCTCACGCGCGCGGTGGCGCTGCTCCAGGCGCAGCCTCAGCCCGGGCGCTTCCTCGACGAGGACCCGCGCGGCGCGAAGCTGCTGGAGTACCTCGGCGCCCTCGACGCGTCGCTCGCCCGCGAGCGCGCGGCCATGCAAGACGAGCTCGCGGCGCTGCGCCGACACATCGAGCACATCAAGGTCATCGTGTCGCAGCAGCTCTCGGTGGCGCGCGGCGAGCATGGCGCCGCCGAGGTGCGGGAGCGACTCGACCTGCGCGCGCTCGTCGACGACGCCCTCGGCATGCTGCGCGCGACGCTGCCCCCGGGCGCCGACCTGGTGGTCCACGGGCCCCGGCACTCGGTGTCTCTGAGCACCGACCGTCACAAGGTCTTTCAGGTCGTGATGAACCTGTTGAGCAACGCCCGCGACGCGGTGGCGGGGCGCGCGGGCGTGGTGGAGGTGCTCACTGACACCCGCGACGACCTCGCCGTGCTCACGGTGCGCGACAACGGCGTCGGCGTCGCCCCCGAGGTGCGCGACCGGATCTTCACCCATGGGTTCACCACCAAGGCCTCGGGCCACGGCTTCGGCCTCCACGCCAGCGCCTGCGCGGCCGCGGAGCTCGGCGGCTCTCTCTCGCTCCAGAGCGACGGGCCGGGGTGCGGCGCGACCTTCACCCTGACCCTGCCGCGCGAACCCCGCGTCGGCGCGAGCGCCCAAAGAGCGACGGCATGAGCGACCCGCAGCATGGCCCTCGGCGGGTGATCGTCATCGACGACAATCGCGCCATCCACGACGACTTTCGCAAGACCCTCGCCCCGTGCAACGACGACGCGGGGCTCGACGACCTCGAGGCCACCCTCTTCGGCGACGCGCCCGCGAACACCCCCGCCGCGATGTGCTTCGACGTCTCCTTCGCCGACCAGGGGCACGTCGGCGCGGCGATGGTGCGCGAGGCCATCGCGGCGGGACGACCCTACTGCG
>JBILLI010000059.1:0-18521 GCA_044376155.1 Polyangiales bacterium | reverse complement strand
GCCGGTCCAGGTCTCCAGGAGCTGCACCAATGCGTCGATCTTCGCCCGCAGGGGATCACCGACCCCCTCGGCCGCGCGCACCGCGGCGACCTTCGCGCGCCAGGTCGAACGTGTACCCCCCGCGCGCTCAACGTTGTCGACCAGGGACTGGTAGCGCGCCTCGGCGTCGCGTCGGGCGTCGTCCCAGGCCGCGTGGGTGGCGGGGTTCACCGTGACGTTCGCGCCGCCCAGGGACTCCCCGAGGGCCGTGACGCAATCGAGGAACCACCGCGCGCGCACGGGCGAAAGCGCGGCGTCGCCGGGGTGCGCGGCGACGGTGCGCGCCCACCGCAGGCCGTCGCGAAAGATGTCCTGCGCGCGGGTATTGGCGCCGCGGGCGCGGCAGTCTTCGTCGCTGAAGCGCGCCGCGAAGCCCCGGGCCAGCAACGCCGGGAGCGCGGGCAGGCCCTGCCGAATGGCGTGGAGCTGCGCCAGCTCCCCCCGGAGCTGCGAGGTGGCGGGTGCCGCCTCGGGCTGCGCGGTCGTGGTACGCGGCGCGGTGGCGGGTGTCAGTCGTTTCTTTGTCTTCGCCATGAAGGCAGCCTGCCAGCGAGGACCGCGAGGAATCAAGGCGCACGCGGGGACGACGGCGCAGAGACGTGTGATCCCCGGACTTTGTGACATCCATGCGCCTCATGTGCTGTCGAAGCGTGGGGTGCTTGACAAACAACGAAGGTGTAGGTGATGGAACGAGGCCTGCGGCGGATGGGCCGCAAGGGGAGGGCGCATGAGGTCAGACCGTAAGTGGCACGTTCGTAGCAGCGCGCGCGTTGGGTTCGTCTGTGTGGCGGTGATGGCGGGGGGCTGTGAGCGGGTGAGCAACGCCCGTCACGGTCAGCTCGTCACCGACGACAACGGGGTCGCGCTGGGGGATGGCGGTTTGACGCTCCAGGGCACGCTGGGGCAGGAAGGGGTGGTGAGCATCGGGCGCCTCTTGCAAGCGCAGGGGACCGGCATGGGGTTTCCGCTGGGCACCGCGGAGGTCACGGCCACGAGCTCACCGACCTGGGCGACGACCGTGCAGACCCAGGAGAACTTCTGGATCCCGGCCCCCGCGGGGCGTGAGTGGCTGGTGCTGACCTTCTTTCAGACCCAGAGCGGTCCGCCCGAGGCGCGGGTCCCGATCACGCCGGTGGAGCTCGTGCGGGCGGTGCCCTGGGACGACACGTGCCGGTCCCAGCGCGAGACCCGGTGGAACGCGCAGGGGCTGCACCAGAACGCCGTGCCCCGGTTTCAGCAGCTTGACCTGGAGTGCTTCGCGCGTCGCGGGCCGGTGGTTCTCCAGCGCGAGGCGACGAACCTCCCTGCGACCGATCGTTGCAACCCCGCTCACCCCGAGCACGGACAGATCCTCACGGAACGCTTCGCCGAGCCGGGGATCATCGATTCAATCACCCCGGTGGGCCTCTCGGCCTCGGGGGACATCAAGGGACGCCACCATATCGGATGGGGAACTTTAGGACTGAGCGATGCGCAACGCACCGCGCGCTTCGACATCGCGGCGCCTGCAGGTGGAACGGCCCGTTTCGTGCGCCGCATCGACTACTCGCTGTGCGCTGTCGCCGGCAATCCAAACACCTCCACGGCCACCGACGAGAGCTACGGGGTCGAGGTCGAGTACGCCTGCGGCCGGACCTTTCGCTTCGATCACCTGAGTGACCTGCCCTCCGCCGCGCTTCGCCGCCGCGCCTCCGAGGCGTGGCTGGAAGGCTGGCTCCGCACGCGGGTGAACGGCGCGTGCCCCGGCACCGGGATGGCGCCTGATCCCCCGACGACGGTGGGGGCGGTCGACCGCATGGAGTGCGATGCCCCCGCGGGGACCCCATGCGCCGACAACAACCAGTGCGTTGGCAATGGCGTGTGCGGTCCGCTGAAGGAATGCACCGGGGCGGCGACGGTGGCCTGCACCAGCGATGCGAACTGTGAGGAGCAGTGTGTCGCAGGGCGTTGCACCGGCGTCGACCGGACGTGCTCGGTGCAGGCCGATTGCACCGGGAGCAACCCGCGTCGGTGTGACCTGACCACGGGCACCTGTCGCCGAAGCACCGGCGTCACCTGCGTCGGGGGGGCGGCCTCGACGTGTGGCGCCAACAGCGTGTGTGTGCTGGTACCGCGAACAGGGGTCTGCCGGTTGCTGGATTGTCCGCGGAGCGTGACCACCTACAGCGCCGACACGCCGGTCAACGATCTGGGCGTGATGGTGCAGGCCGGACAGGCGATCGGCGTCGAGCAGCGGCGCAACCCCCTGGAGTTTGAGCGCGATCGTCGTGCGGGGGTTGAGAGCACCGCGGGCAACCTCGACTTTCTCACCCTGAATGCGCGCATCGACCTTACCCAGCAAGGCTTTCAGGAGACCACGACGTCACCCCGGGTGGACTGGGTGAACCGAGCCCGGTATCAGAGCTCGCTTCAGGGCGGCTACTCCACGTTCCGCACCGCGACCTGCCCTCTGCGACAATACGAGTCGCCGGATGGCACCGCCCCCGCGTTCGTGTCGGACTACCTGTCACGGATCCGAAAGAACCTGCCCATGAGGTCGGCTTGCAGGCTCATCCAGGATGTTGACAACACCCTCGCAGGTCAGTGGTGGTCCGATCACTCCGACGACCCGTCACTGCGAATCGCGTTTGGCGAGGACCCGTTGAGCAATCATCGCGGGGTATCCTTCCTCGACGCGCGAAACCGCATGAACCCGTTCTCTCGCACGCTGCGGGTGGAAGGAACGGGTCCGAGCGCATGTGCCGGATCTTCCGTCCCGCAGTTCCCGACACCGTCGACGGTCTCGACGTTGGGGGCCTCGATTCCGTGCACACCCACTGCCGCCAACAACTGTGTGCCGGTGATGGGCTCCGAGATCGCCTGCTTCGACAACCGAGCACCGAACCCCGGCTCAGTTGGCTCCGAGTTTGTGCGCGTGTTCGGGACCTCCGACCCCTGGCACATCTACGTGCAGACGGGCATGGGAGACTGTTGCTCGGCGCCAGCCCCTGGGACGACCGCGAGCGCCGCCGAGGCGATTCCCATGTGGCGATAATGAAGTACCTCGCACGGCTCCTCCCACTGCTGACATGGGGCTGCGCGGGCACCGTCGCGGCGGTTTCGGGTGATGCGACGGCGCCTGATGCCGTCGACGTCGTCGACGTGCCCGATGTGATCGACGCGCGCGACGTAGTCGATGCGTCGGACGTGGTGGACAGGCGTGACGTCATCGACGCGACGGACGTGACGGACGCGGTGGACATCGTCGATGTGCCCGATGTCGTCGATGCGCCACCGACGAACTGCGCGGTTTCGACGTGCCTGCGTGGATACCTGCGGTCGCAGGACGGCGGCGAGGTGTGTGTGCCCGGCGGGGTGCAGCCGGGGGTGGAGCTCGCGTGTGAGGGCGGGCGCTTCTGCGATGGGCGCGGCGGGTGCACCATCGAGCAGCGCAGCTGTCCCGATCCGCGGGAACGCGGGTGTGGCGTGCAGGCCATCCCCGGAGGCGAATTCGTCATGGGGCGTGGCCGGACGCGAGATACCGAACTGGCGACGGGCGTCGACGCGCTGCAGCGCGTGCGGGTGAGCAGCTTCACGCTGGACCAGTACGAGGTCACGCTGCGGCGCTTCCAGCGATGGATCGCGGCGGGGCGCCCGCTGCCGACGGGACCGATTGCCTATCGCACCGGCATGCTGACGCCGACCCGGCCCTCGCGCGAGAGCTCGGGGATCCCCTCGGTCCCGTCCATTCCATTCGAATACGCTGCAGCCTGGGTGTCGTACTGGGAAGCGCACGCGTTCTGCGTGTGGGATGGCGGGCGTCTACCGACCGGCGCCGAGTGGGAGTACGCCGCAGTGGGGGTTCAAGACGGGCGTCCCTATCCGCGGTATCTGCCCTGGGGAGACGCCTTCCCGAACCTCAACCCCATCGATTGTCTGCTCACGGACTTCGTGGGGAATCCAGGCCCCGCGCGACCGGTTCTAC
Source organism: Polyangiales bacterium (assembly GCA_044376155.1). Lineage (GTDB taxonomy): Bacteria > Myxococcota_A > Polyangia > Polyangiales > JAWKRB01. The sequence continues at coordinate 14,518 of JBILLI010000059.1, read as the reverse complement.
CAGCGTGCGGTGACCCCCGTTACCCCCAGGTGGTCGACCTGTCTCCCCTGTGGGGAGGGATGTCGGCGCAGGCGGGGGGAACGGCGGAGTGGGTGGTCTCCTCCTGGCGGCTTAGCAGTCAGGAGTGCGTCGTCCCGCCGACCGTGACGGACGGAGTGGCCGTCGATCCGTTCTGTGTCTACCCACCCCAGCAGATCGCCTCCGAGGTGCGCGGAGGCCATCGCCGCGACATCAGCATCTATGAACTCGAGAGTGGGAACCGGTTCTTTCGACTGAATGAGACTCAGCTTCAAGGGATGCGGTGTCTGCGGCTGCGCCCGGGGCAGTGAGGGATCACCGCGGAGGAAGGGGGCTCAGCGGGGGGTGGTGAACAGGCAGCGCGTGAGCGGGATCCCGATGTCGGCGAGGACGTAGAGGTAGTACGTCTGCCCCGGCGCGAGGGCCGCGGGCGCGCCCATCGCGGGGAAGCGCTGCGCGGCGTTCGCGGGCAGCGTGCCGTAGGTGATCCCCGACGAGAAGGGCTGCGCGGTGGGGGGCACGTTCACGAACCACCGCGTGCCCATCGGGAGGTCGAGGTTCGGCGGCACCCCGGGGCTGTCGGCGGTCGCGTCGAGCACGTAGAGGTAGCGCGCGCGACCGCCCGTCCAGTTGAGCGCGCCGGTGCTGTCGACGCCGATGCCGTTGGCGCAGGCGCTGGGGCGGTAGACGAGCTGGTCGTAGATGGGTCCGCCGAAGGGCTCGGCGCCCGCGAAGGACTCGCGGGTGCGGCCGCGGTTGCGCAGCTCGGCCTCGAAGAACGCGCGCATGCGGGCGGGGTTCGTCGTGGGGAAGCCCGAGTTGATGCGGTCGAAGCCGTTGTTCTCCGCGGGCGGATAGGCGCCGAAGGAGCGCGAGTCGATCCAGCCCGCGCCGAGCGCGAGGCCGGTGTCGAAGAAGGTGTCCATGAAGTTGCCGGGCGCTTCGAGGTACCAGTTGCTCGTGCCCATGCCGACGGTGCGCGTGGAGTGGCAGCAGACGCACCCGCTGGCGTCGATCTGTCCGCGCACCCACGCGAGCTCGGCGGTGTAGGCCGGGTCGCGCATGCGGGGGTCGTCGCCGCGCGAGGCGCCCGCGCGGGCGGGGTAGTACGGGCGCTGCGTGCGCACGTTGGCGCACGAGGCGTAGTCGTCGAAGCGACGGCCCTCTTCGGTGGACGCCGCGATGGAGTTCCAGGTGCAGACCTGTCCGTTGGGTCCGCGCCCGGGGCTCTGGCCGGGGAGGGGATCGCGGCACACGCGCGTCGCCGGGAGAAAGACACCGCCCGTGGCGCTCGCGTCGGAGGGCGCGCCCGCGTCGGCGGAGACCGTGCCCGTGCACGCGCCCAGGGGGGTGAACATCCCGCGGGCGAAGACCGTGCAGCCGCGCTGCGTGGCCTCGCACTGGGCGGCGTCGGTGCCGGGGAAGGTGATCCTCGTGGCGTTGGAGTTGGGCAGGTCGATGGTGCACTGGCCCAGGGCGCCCGCGGTGGAGCAGGCCATGCCCATGCGCAGCGTGCCCATCGCGTTGGTGCAGTCGGTGGCGACGAGGCGCTCGGTCCACGACGGGTCGATGTAGTCGCGGCACTCCTGCGAGCGCGAGAACGCGTTCATGTACACGCAGCTCGCGGTGAAGCCCGGACCCGTGGGCACGTCTTCGGCCACCACGGCGTCAGAGGGGGCCGCGGTGTCGGTGGCCGCGGTGTCGGTGGCCGTCGCGGCGTCGGTGGGGCGGGTGGCGTTCCCCGGGGTCTCGCCGCCGCAGGCAGAGACCGCGCCGAGGGCGACAAGGACGGAGAAGAGATTGCGCGTCATGAAAGGGCTCCGCGATCACGGCAGGGGGCGTGATGCGATCCTTGGATGACTCGTGCTTGGGCTTTGTTGCAGCGGAGCTGCGCGGGAGGGTCAGACCGGGATGATCCCGCGCTTGCGGCGGGGGCGCTCGATGGTCTTGTTCGCCGAGAGCTCGAGGCCCCACGCGAGGATCTTGCGGGTGTCGCGGGGGTCGATGATGTCGTCGATGAGCCCCCAGCCCGCGACCTTGTAGATGTCGATGTACCCCTGGATCATCTCCACCATCTGCTTCTTGAGCTCGGGCGGCGGGTCTTCGCCCTTGAAGAGCTTGCGGGCGGCGATGCCCACCATGCCCTCGGCGCCCATCACGGAGATCTCCGCGCCGGGCCACGCGACGATCAGGTCGGGCTCGTAGGCCTTGCCGCACATCACGAAATAGCCTGCGCCGTAGGCCTTTCGCACCACCACGGTGAGCTTCGGCACCGTCGCCGCGCTCATCGCGTGGAGCATCTTGGCGCCGTGCCGGATGATCCCCGCGTGCTCGACCTTGGTGCCCACCATGAAGCCCGGGGTGTCTTGGAAGAACACCAGCGGCACGTTGAAGGCGTCGCAGATCTGGATGAAGTGCGCGCCCTTGTCGGCGGCGTCGATGTCGAGCACGCCGCCGAGGTGCATCGGGTTGTTGGCCACGATGCCCACCGGGCGGCCGTTGATGCGCGCGAGCAGGGTGATGAGGTTGCGGGCGAAGCGCGGCTTGATCTCGAAGACCTCGCCGTGGTCGACCACGGCCTTGATCACCTTGAGCATGTCGTAGGCCCGGCGGGTGTTGTCGGGCACGAGGTCGAGGAGCGACTCCTCGCGGCGCTCCACCGGGTCGGTGCAGGGGATCACCGGGGGCTTCTCGTCGCAGCTCGACGGGAAGAACGAGAGGTACTTGCGCACCGCGGCGATGGCCGCGCGGTCGTCGGGCACCTCCATGTCGCCCACGCCGCTGACCTCGCAGTGGATCTTCGACCCGCCGAGCTCCTGCTCACCCACGTCCTGCCCGGTGACGGCCTTCACCAGCGGCGGGCCGGCGAGGGCCATGGAGCTCCCGTCCTTCACCATCGGGACGAAGTCCGCGAGGCCCGGGATGTACGCCGTGCCCGCCGCGCCGGGGCCCACCATCGCCGCCACCTGCGGCACCACCCCGGACATGATCACCTCCTCGCGAAAGAGGTGACCGCTGCCCGCGAAGAGCGAGATCTGGTCCTCGCTCCCGCGGCCGGGCTCGATGCGCGCGCCGGCGCTGTCGATGAACCACACCATGGGGTGACGTCCCTTCAGGGCCATCTCCCGCATGCGGGTGACCTTCTCCTCGCCGGTCTGCCCGATGCTCCCGCCCTTCACCGTGAAGTCGTAGGCGGCCGCGCAGACGATGCGCCCGTCGACCTTGCCGAAGCCGCAGACCACCGCGTCGGCCGGGGGCTTGTCGCTCCCGTCGGGACCCGCGGTGATGCCCATCTGCGTGCCGTGGATGCCCACCTCGAAGAAATGCCCGTCGTCGAAGAAGAGCGCGAAGCGCTCCCGCGCGGTGAGCTTTCCGCGCTCGTGCTGACGGGCGATCTTGTCGGCCCCGCCCAGCTCCATCGCCTTGGCGCGCAGCGCTTCCAGCTCCGCCACCCGCTCTCGCATCGTCGGCATTGTGTCTATCTCCCCGTCCAGCGCGGCGCGCGCTTCTCCATGAAGGCCATGATGCCCTCGCGGGCGTCGTCGGTTCCCATGAGCGTGAAGAGGGCCTCGCGCAGCATGGGCAGGGCGGCGTCGAGGGCCATGTCGCCCTGCTTCGCCCAGGCCGTGAGCCCGTGCCGCACGGCGGTGGGCGAGCGCGCCGCGAGGTTGTCGCAGAGCGCGTCGACCTCGGCGTCGAGGGCGGCCTCGGGCACCGCGCGGTTCACCAGGCGCAGCTCCGCCGCGCGGGCCGCCGTGAGCTTGTCGCCCAGGAGCATCATCTCCAGAAGGTCCCGGCGGTTCACGGTGCGGGCGAGCACGGCGGTGATCATCATGGGCCAGAGCCCGCGGTGCACCTCGGGCGTGCCCAGGGTCGCCGTGTCGGCCGCGAGCGCGAAGTGGCACGCGGCCACGAGCCCCACGCCGCCGCCCATGGCCGTGCCGCGCACCTTCGCCACGAGGGGCTTCGGAAAGCTCACCATCTCGCGCAGGAGGTCGGCGTAGTCGCCCTTGTGGGCGAGCGCGTCGTCGCCCTCGGACATGCCCTTGAGGTCCCCGCCGCCGCAGAAGTGCGCGCCCTCGCCGGTGAGCACCACCACGCGCGTGCGGTCGTCGTGCGCCGCGCGGTCGAGGGCGTGAAGGAGCTCGTTGGCCATCTCGGGGGAGATCGCGTTGCGGCGCTCGGGGCGGTTCAGGGTGACCGTGCACACCGCGGCGTCACCGACCTCGCGGGCCTCCACGCGGATCGCGCGAAAGCTCATCGCGCGAGCCCCAGGATGGCGCGGGCCTCGTCCACCGTGGCGACCTGCCGACCCACGTCGCGGACCATCTGCGCGCCCTTCTCCACGAGGTCGCCGTTGCTGCGGGCCATCGCGCCGTCGGGGAGGTAGAAGTTGTCTTCGAGCCCCACGCGAATGTTCCCCCCGAGGGTGAGCGCCGCCGCGCAGAGGGACCACTGCTCGCGGGAGATCCCCACGACCTTCCAGGTCGACCCGGGCGGGAGGTTCTCGCTCTGAAACGCGAGGTGCTTCGTGGTGGCCTTGATGCCCCCGACGACCCCCATGACCAGGGAGAAATCACACGGGGTCTTGAGCAGGCCCATGTCGATGAGGGGCTCGACGGAGGAGACGTGGCCGGTGTCGAAGCACTCGAGCTCGGGCTTCACCCCCGCGTCGTTCATCTTCGTGAGCAGCTCGGTGATGTAGTCGAAGGAGTTCTCGAAGACGAAGTTGAACACCCAGCCGCGGCGCTTGGCGTTGTACTTCGCGTAGTTCATCGAGCCCATGTTGAGGGCGCCGATCTCGGGCTTGTAGTCGGTGATGTGCGGCGCCTTGCGCCCCTCGGGGTCGATGGTGCCCGTGGAGAAGTTCAGGATGATCGGGCACACCGCGCGGATCGCGTCGCCGATGGCGCGGTAGCGCGCGGCGGTGTAGTCGGGCGCGCCCTCGTCGGTGCGGGCGTGGATGTGGAGCACCGTGGCGCCGGCGTCGTACGCGCGCTTCGCCTCGGCGGCGAACTCGTCGACGGTGTAGGGGATCGCCGCGCACTGCGCGCGGGTGGTGACCACGCCGCTCATCGCGCAGGTGATGATGACCTTGTCGTTGCTCCCGGCCATGGGACCTCCTTCGGGGCGCCCGGGGAAAGATCGGGGACGCCCGCGCGGCGCGTACGCTACACCGCGCCGGGTGGCGCCTTGAACGCCCTCATGCCGCGGTGTAGCGTGCCGAACGTTTTTCGACGGGGACGCACCCAACAGTTCCTCGCGAGCCCCTCAGGAGTCTCCATGCGCAAGTTCGTCGCCACCGTCGCCCTCGCCGCCCTCGCCAGCACCACCGTTCTCGCCGACGCCCGGGAGGCCCAGGCGCAGACGGTCAACGAGGTCTCTCCGACGGGCAAGGGCATCGTGGGCTGCGCGCTGATCGGCGCCGAGACCGTGATGCTCATCGAGGCCGCGGCGGGCGCGCGTCCGGGTTGGGCGTACATCCTGGGAGGCGTGCTCGGGGCGGGCGCGGGCGCGGCGGGGGGATACTTCCTGGAGCAGGCCGCGGTGGGTGACTCGGCCCTCACGGGCGTCGCCATCGGCACGCTGGTCGTGGGGCTCGGGGTGGCGATCCCGACGACCATCGCGCTGCTCAACTCGACGGCGTATCGCCCCGAGGCCGAGGCGCCCACCGAAGACGCCTCGCCTGCGGGGGGGACCGTGGATGAGAGCACCACGCCTGGGGCGAGCGCGCCGGCCGAGGGCGGTGCGCCTGCGCCCGCGGCGGCCCCCGCGTCGGGCAGCACGCCGGCGGCGGCGTCGCCGACGAGCGCTCGTACGCCCCACGGCAACGGCTCGCGGCTGACCGCGTCGCGCGCGTTCCGCGCCACGGGCCTGCTGGACTTCACCGAGGCGGGGATGAACCTCGCCGTCCCCGCGCTGAGCGTGGGCAGCGCGGTCACCGTCGCCGAGATGCGGCAGTACGGCGTCGGCTCGGTGCCCGAGCTCCGCCTGCCGCTGCTGTCGGGTTCGTTCTGATCGGGGGTTGAGGCGCGGGCCGCGACACGCGCGCGGCCCGTACGGTGAAGCTCAGGCCGCGTTGGGCCCGACCACGAGGACGGGGACCGGGGCGGTCTGCACGAGCTTCTCGGCGACGCTGCCAATGAGGATGCGGTCGAGCCCGGTGCGCCCCTCGGTGCCCGTCACGATGATGTCTCCGCCCCAGGTGGAGACGTACTTCACGATCTCCTCCGCGGGGTGCGGGCCCACCACGACGCCGTAGTCCACGGACACGCCGGTGTTCGTGCTCAGCACCGTGGCCTGCTCCTGCAGGCGCTTCTCGATGGTGGCGGTGACGGTGGGCTCGCCCTCGTCGCTGCCGCGGATCTCGGCGAGCGAGGGCACCACGTGCACCAGCACCACCTTGGCGTTGCACGACTGCGCGAGCACGAGGGCCGAGCGCATCGCGCGGTCGGACTTGGGCGAGAAATCAACGCCCACGATGATCTTCGAAAGAGCCACTGGATCCTCCTACGGAGAGGGCGCCTGCGTATCACAACGCGGCGCCGCTGGGGTTCACATGGTGGAGAGGAAGTAGGTCCCGAGCTCCCGCGCGGCGGTGGTCGCGGGGAGCGTGACGCCCTGCACCACCGGGGTCATGCACGCGGCGAAGCTCGCGGGGAGCACCATCACCTGCGACGTGCGCCCTTCGCCGTCGTAGCGGAACTGAATGCGCACCTGCGCGGGGCGGCTCGGCGCGCCTCGGAGGCACGCGAGCAGCCGCGGGCGGACCTCGCCGAAGGCCTCGTCGATCACGCTCTGCGTGAGCCGCGCGGCGGGCATGGAGATCGTGAGGTCGACCCCGCGCTGGCTGATGGCGTCGGTGGCCGCGGTGCTCACGGGCGTGGGGGCGGCCTCTGCGCTCGGGCGCGCGGGCTCCGGGCTCTCTGCGGGCGCGGCCGTCGCCGCCGTCGCGTGGCTCGCGGCGCGCACGAGGTTGAGGGCCCGCAGCGCCGCCGCGCGCACGGGCTCGGGGGTGTTGGGGTGCGCCTCGACGCGCGCGAGGAGGCGCTCGCTGCGCGGGCCCGAGAGTCGCGCGAGGGCCTCGAGGCACTGCTCCAGCGCGGCGTCGATGTGCTCCTGCTCGCCGAGGTCGCGCTCCTCGATGGCGTCGGTGCCGCCGGGCGGGACCACCCGGCCCACGTCGGCGTGGTAGCGCCGCACGAACTCCTCCAGCGCGGGCACCGCGAGGGGATCGCCGAGCTCGCGCAGCGCCGCGGCCACCGCGGGGAGCTCGGTGGTGGGCGTCGCGGGATCGAGCAGGTGCGAGGCCACCGAGAGCGTCGCGCGCCGATCGGACGACGACGCCGCGCCGCGCGCGAGGTGACCCACGGGCGGGGCCACGGTGCCGCGCACGTAGTCGTAGTGAACCTCCAGGGCCTCGCGCACCGCGTCGGTGGCCACGGTGCGCCGCGCGATGGCCTCGCCCGCCACGGTGCGCAGCTCGGGCGGCGCGGCCGCGTCGGTGAGCACCCGCACGAGCCCGCGGGTGGAGCTCGGGTCCCCCGACGCCGCGAGCGCTCGCACCGCGAAGGTGCGCGCGGGCAGCAGCCGGGTCTCGGTGCTCATGGCCACGGCGACGAGCGCGTCGGTGACGCCGCGCGGAGACTCCCCCGCGCCGGAGAGGGTGACGTCGGCGCCGACCTGGAGCACGGCCTGGGTGCATCGCGCGCCCACGGCGGCGCGGGAGGCGACGTGACCGTCGCGGGCGTCGAGCACGAGCAGGTTGCCGTTCTCGTCGATCACGAGCGCACCCTGCGTGGTGGCCTCGGCGCCCACGAGGTCGGCGTTGTGCAGCCACGCCCAGCGCACCGCGCCGTCGCGCGCGTCGAGGCCGAAGACCACCTGGTGGAAGAGCGCGTACACCGTGTCGCCCGCGAGGCGCGCGCCCACCGACGCAGGGTCGGGTCGCCAGAGCAGCCGCACCCGCTCGCGGGCGTCGGCGCCGGCGCGCAGGGACGTGTAGCCGTCGAGCGCGAAGGGCGCGCCCCCCGGGAGGTCGTCGCGGGAGAGCGCGTAGCGCGACGAGCCCTCGCGCGTGCCCGCGGTGGCGCTGCGGTCGAAGCGGTAGAGCGCGCGCGCGCCGAACCACAGCGACGGGCCCTCCCGACGCGCCCAGCCGATCACGTCGTCGCGGCTGCGCACGCGCGCGACCTCGCTGTTGGAGGAGACCGAGAAGATCGAGAGGTTCTGCCCGTCCCACGGGAGCGCGAGGTCGTCGCCGATGAGCGCGGGCACGCCGAACGCGTGGTTGTCGGCGCGCCGCACGCGCACCGCGCCGGAGTTCGCGTCGACCACGTAGAGCACGGAGTTGCGTCGAGAGACCCCGGCGCCGCCGAGGGTGAAGGCCACGAGGTCGCCGTCGCGGGAGGCGCCCACGAGGTCGACGCCTGGCGCGGGCACCCGCCAGCGCGCGGTGCCGTCGGTGCTCCACGCCACGACCTCGTCGCCCACGCGGGCGAGCACGAGGTCACCCGCCAGCATGGGGCGACCCTGGATGCGCGCGGTGACGGCGCCGAGGCGACGTCCGTCGGGGAGGCTGTGCACCGCGAAGCCGCCGCCGCCGTCGGCCGCGACGAGCACCGCGAGGGAGGGGGGCGGCGGGGCGTGCGCCGACCCGATGCGCTCGGCCACCGCGCCGACCTCTTCGGCGGTGGAGGCCGCGCGCTGCAGGGAGAAGTCTCCGCGCGAGACGGAGTAGGTCGCGCAGGCCGTGAGGGCCCCGGCGGCGAGCGGGAGGTATGTCTTCATGCGGATCATCGGATGCGCTCCGCGGCGCGCCGCGCGGCGTCGACCCAGGGGGCCGGGGCGGTGGCGTGGTCGGCGGCGCCCTGGAGGAAGGTGCGGGCGTCCTGGGTCGAGATCTGCGCGACCTCGCGCACGACGCGCATCTTCAGGGCCGCGTCGAGGTCGTTGCGCAGCAGGGCGGCGCGCAGGCCCGCGTCGAGCACCGGCAGGGGCACGCGGCCGAGCAGGCCGAGCACGCGCTCCACGGTGGGTGCGGGCGCGCGGGCGCCGAGCACGGTGAGGGCGGCGGCGGTGAGCGAGTCGGCGCCGCGCTGCATCCCGAGGGCGAGGTCGCGCTCCGTCGCGCGCCACAGGGCGACCATCGCGTCGCCGTCGCCGATGACCCCGAGGGCCCGGGCGGCCTCAAGGCGCACGGCGGCGTCGGGGTCGGTGAGCCGCGCCTCAACCGCGCGCACCAGGGCGTTGCCGCCGATGCCGCGGGCGGCGATGACCGCGTGGCGGCGGAGCAGCGCGCGGCGGTGCGTGAGGTAGCGACGCACGGCCTCGGCGCCTTCGGGGCGACCGAGGGACGCGAGGGCCTCCAGGCCCGCCTGGGCCACGGCGGGTTCGACCCCCAGCGTGAGCACCCGCGCGATCTCCTCGGCCGCGCGGGGTGACTGCGCGCGCGCAGTGGCGTTGATGCGCGCGAGGAGCGCCTCGCGGTCGTGGATCGCCCATCCGGGCGGGACCTCATCGGGGTCCGCGGGGGCCACGCGCGGGGCGGGGCGGGGCCGCGGCTGCGCGGCGACGGCGGGCGTCGCGGCGGCGGCGGCGAGGAGGAGGGGGATGCAGAGGGATCGGCGCACGGCGGCGGCGGTTATACACCCGTCGCGGCGGTGTCAGTCGTCGCGGCGTCGCAGCGGCGGCAGCGGGGGCGGGGCGCGGGGCGGCGCAGGGGGCAGGCTGCCCTGTCCGCGTGCGGGCGGCGCGATCATGCGCGCGAGGTCGTCGAGGGAGCCATCGCCCTCGGGCTCGTCGAGTTCCGAGGGTTCATCGGGATCGCCAGAGGTTTCGTCGTCGAGGGGCTCCATGAGCTCCTCGGCGTCGTCGTCGAAAGCGGGCTCGTCCAGGGGCTCCGGGTCGAGGTCGGCCTCGGACTCTTCCGCCGGCTCGACGAGCTCGGCGACCGCATCGCCGTCGTCGATATCCAGGAGCTCTTCGGCGTCGTCTTCGGTCTCGACCGCGGGGGCGTCCTCTTCGGCGGGGGCCTCGGGTTCAAAGAACGCGAGGCGCGGATCCACCGCGGGGGCCTCGACCTCGTCGTCAGGCTCGAAGAACGCGCTGCGAGGGTCGAGCGAGACCTCGGCCGACTCCTCGCGAAGCTCCAGCCGGGGGACGGCCTTCGCCTCCGCCACGAGGTCGATGACCGGCGCGGGGATCTCGGCGGGTGCAATCGCGGCGACGGGCACGGGCGCCGCGACCGGGGCGGGGGCCACTCGCGGCGCGGGAGGCGCGTCGTCGTCGAGGTCGGCGCTGCGTCGGTCGAGGCGCTGCAGGGCCTCGCGGGCCTCGGGGTCTTCGGCGGCGCCGCGGAGCACCCGACGCCAGAGCTGCCGCGCCTCGTGGGCGTTGTGCAACTGCTGCTCCCAGATCCGCGCCATGCGACGGAGGCACCCGGTGCGGTCTCCGCCGGCCTCCATCTCGCGCTCGATGGCGATGAGGAGGTCCTGCCAGCGGGACGACCGCTCCAACAGCTCCTGCCAACGACGGATCGCGTCGATGTCCTTGGGGGCGATCTCGACGACGCGCTGGAGCGCGGCGATGGCCTCGTCCACGCGACCGAGCCGCTCGGCGAGGATGGTCGCGCGGCGCTGGGTGTAGGCCCGCGCGACCCCGGCGTCGTAGGCGTCGTCGATGACCCGCGCGTAGCGCTGCACGACATCGTCGAGCCGTCCGAGGCGCTCGCCGCAAGCCTCCAGCGCGTCCGCCCCGGCGCCGTCGCCGGGCCACGCGGTGACCGCGCGTCCGAAGAGCGTCCAGGCGTGCTCGTCAAGGGAGAGGTCGCGCGCGCAGAGGTCTCCCGCGCGGCGCAGCAGCGATGCCGCGGACCGGGGGTCCTCGTCGAGGCAGTCGTCGGCGCGCTGCGCGAGGCGCTCCACCAGGGCCGTGATCATCCCCGCGTCGGGGGAGGCCTCGTCGATGGCGCGGGTGGCGGCCTCGACCTCGATGATGCGCTTCTCGTCGAGGGCCTTGCGCGAGATCGAGAGCGCCGTCGCGCACGGCGACCGCGGCGACCTCCATCGCGCGGAGGGTCACCGTGAGCCGCTCGGCGTCGGTCTGCGCGGCCTTCTTGCGGCGGTCGAGGGCGATGAAGACGTCCTGGTCGCGGCCGCTGTCGGGGGCGAGGCGCACCGCGGCGTCGAGGAGGTCGTCGTCGGCGGGGGCCTTGGCGAGCGCGCCGAGGCAGAGGTCCAGCGCGGCGGCGGTGGCGCCCGCGGCGGTCAGGCACTCCACCCCGCGGAGGGCGCGGTCGTGCGCCGATGTGCCGTCAGGCGCCCGCTCGACGGCGGCCTGCCACCCGGGCAGGGACTCGCTCGCCGAGGTCGCGGCGGGGGTGAGCTCTGCGAGGAGGGCCACGGCGCCGTCGTGCTGCGGCGCGGCGATGACCGCGCGCACGGCGTAACCGAGCGCGGCGTCGACGTCGCCGAGGGAGCGCGCGGTGCGGCGAGCGGCCTCCACCGAGAGGTCCGCGCGGGCGTCGTCGTCTTGCACGCGCTCGGCGAGCTCGTCGAGCAGCGGCACGAGCTCGGCGTCGTAGCCGCGACGGGTGGAGAGGTCCTGGAGCATCTCGACGCACCCGAGGTCGCCCGCGCGGGCGAGGGGGAGCAGGAGGCCCCACGCCTCTCGCGGGGCGTCGAGGTGGGTGTCGTAGAGGCTCGCGACGTGCAGCGTGAGCCGCGCGAGCTCCTCGTCGTCTCCCTCGACCTCGATGAGCTCCCGGAGCATCGCCACGGCCTCGGGCCAGCGCTCCATGGCCTCGGCGGCGTCGGCCACGCGCTGGGTCAGCCCGAGGTCACCGGGGTCGGCGTCGTGCGCGGCGCGCAGGAGTTCGAACGACAGCGAGGGGTCGCCCTGGGAGCTCTCCGAGAGCGCGACGGCGCGGGCCGAGAGCTCGCTCCGGGCGTCGTCGCCCTCCTCGGTGAGGGCCACCTGGCGCAGCATCGCCTCCAGGGCGATCTCCTTGCGCCCCAACGAGATCGCCGCGCCTTCGAGGGAGCGCCAGGTCTCGAGGTGCTCCGGCGCGACGTTGTGCGCGACGTGCCGCAGGGCGTCGAGGCCCTCGTCGGACCGGCCGAGGCCACCGAGCAGCGTGTGCGCGCGGCGGGAGAGCAGCGCGCGGCGGGTGTCGGCGTCGGTCGAGGCCGCGGCGGCCTCTTCGAGCAGACGCACCACCCGCGGGAGGTCGCCGGCCTGCTCGGCGAAGCCCGCGATGGCCTGCAGCGCCTCGGGGTCGTCGCCGACGCCGTGCTGGGCGCGCAGCGCGCGGAGCTCCTCCCAGTACTGCACGGCCGCGGGCGGGTCTGAGGCCCCGAGCACCTGCGCGGCGCGGCGCAGGAGGTTCGAGCGCTGCTCCAGGCCGAACACGTGCTGGAGGCGGTCGTGCAGAAAGGCCACGAGGCGCGGGTGCTGGCCGAGCGCGTCGAGGGCGTCGATGATGGTCAGGGCCAGGGACTCGTTGCTCGGGTCCATGGCCACGGCGACCTCGGCCTCGTCGAGGGCCGTGGCCGAGTCGCCGAGGGCCCGCGCCGCGGCGGACGCGCGGGCGTGCAGCGCGGCGCGGGCGGGGCCCCGGGCCATGGCGCCTGCCCGCTGCCGCAGGAGGTCGAAGCGGGCCTGGAGGTCACCCGCGGCCTCCAGCGCGCGGTCGAGCGCGTCGAGGATGTCCTCGTTCGTGGGGTCGAGGCGCAGGGCCTCGCGCAGCGCGTCGACGGACCCGACCGCGTCGTCGGCGGCGGCGCGGGCCAGGGCGAGCTCCCGCCAGCGGTCCACCGCGAGGTGTGCGGGCGCGCGCTGGGCGCGAAGCTCCAGCGCCTCGGCGACCGCGAAGAGGTCCTCGCGCTCGCGGTAGAGGGCGAGGAGGCGGTCGGTGAGGTCGTCGTCGTCGGGGTCTTCGCGCCACGCCGCCGCGAGGGCCTCGCGCTCCCCATCGGGGTCGTCGAGCTGGTCGCGGGCGACGTCCGCCCGGCGCAGGAGCAGGCCCTTGCGCGCGCCGTCAGGGGCGGCCTGGACCTCGCGGTCGAGCACATCGGCGAGCTGCGCCCAGTCGCCCGCGCGGGTGAAGATCTGGTCGAGCCCGCGGAGGGCGTCGGCGTCGTCGGGCGCGCCGTCGAGCAGCTCGCGCCACGCGTGCATCGCCGACTCGGGGTCGTCGAGGTGGTCGAGGGAGAGCGACGCGATCTCGCGCAGGCGCGCGGAGCGCAACTCCGCGGGGCAGTGCTCACAACGCACGGCCTCGGCCATGACCTCGCGGAGCTCGGCGTGCTCACCGCGGGCGCGGAGGTCGTCTTCGACCAGCGCGAGCGCCTCGGGGTCGGCGGGGTCGAGCGCGAGCACCTCGCGCATCGCGCCGAGCATGCCCCCGCGGTTGCCCTGGTTGCCGTAGAGCTCCGCGAGGTCCTTGAGGTCGCGCATGCGCTCGGCGGGGTCGGCCGTGGGCGCGAACTGCGCGAGGAGCTGGGCGAGGTCGTCGACGCGGCCCGCGCTGCGGTACAGCGACGAGAGTTCCCGGGCGACGTCGAGGTCCTCGGCCGCGAGGGGCTCGAGGCAGGCGATGGCGTCATCGAGCTGCCCCACCGACGAGTACATCTCCGCGAGCCCCCGACGGATCGTGGGCGCGTAGGCGCTCGTGGGGTTGGCGCTGAGGAACGCGATCTGTCGCAGCGCGAGGTCCTGCGCGCGGTCGGCGCGGTAGTACGCCTCGTGCACGATGGCGTACGCGGCTTCGTCGCCCGCGAAGGCGTCGAGCGCGGCTTCGGCGAAGGCCAGGCCGTGCTCGCCCCCGACGTTCTGCGCGAGCCCGCTGAGCACCTGGGCGGCGCGCTGGGCGTCGTCAGGCTGCGCGCCGGAGCCCTGCGAGCGGGAGAGATACGCGCCGGCGAGCTCTCGGAGCATCTCCCAGTCGTCGGGGGTGCCGCCGAGGATCTCTTCCAGGTAGGCGATCTGGGTGTCCCAGTCGGGGATCTGCCCGTAGATCTGCACGCCCTCGCGGAGGAGCAACGAGCGCAGCAGCGGGTCGGCGGTGCGCCCGAGCTGGTCGCTCAAGAGCTGCGCCGCGGGGCGGTAGTTGCCGAGTTGGATGTAGATCTGCCGCGCGGCCTCGGCGGCCTGGAGCTGGGAGCCGTCGAGGTCAAAGGCGCGCTTGTAACAAGCCACGGCCTTGTCGGCGCGGCCGACGTTCTTTGCCCAGAGCTCCCCGGCGCGGTAGTACAGGTCCGCCGCCGAGGCGGGCACCGCGCGTCGCGCGGCGGTCTGTTCCACCAGCTGCGCGAGTTGCTGGAATTCTCCGCGCCCCCCGTGGTGCTCCCAGAGGAAGTACAACGCTTCCGCGTCATCGGGGTTGCGACTGAGACGCTCGTAGTACGCGTAGACTGCGGGGTCCATCCGGGCGCGCGGACCGTACCACGATGCGCCGCGCGGTTGTCACCTCTCCGCGGGCGCTCTGCCCCGCGACGCG
>JBILLI010000608.1:0-4733 GCA_044376155.1 Polyangiales bacterium | reverse complement strand
GGGGAGACGCATCGCGGGCGACGCTACCGAAGAGCCCGCGGTGACAGCAAGGGCGCAGGTGCGCGTCGCCCGCGCTCAACCCGGCGCGCGGAGAACGCGGTACCACCCGAAGCCCTCGCGCGCGAGGGTTCCGTCGGCGAGCAGCTTCTTCGTCTGCGCCGCCGTGAACCCGAGCTCGCGCACCTGCGCCGCCGTGAGCAACGACCCAACGGGCACGGTGGTGGACTCAGCATTCGCGACGGGCGCGGGCGTCGCCACGGGCGTCGGCTTCTTGATGCGCGCGGGCTTCGCGACGGGCTCAGGCGTCACCACCGGCGCGGGCTTCGCGACGGGCTTCTTGATCAGCGTGGGCTTCGCGACGGCAGCGGGCTTCGCGACGGGCTCGTCGAGCTCGATGCCGAAGGTCGCCGCGAGGTCGTCGTCGATGGCCTTCGCCGATCGCTTCGTGCCCACCACCGCGCCGACGGCGCTCACGAAATCGTTCATGTCCGCGCCGCGCAGGGTGAAGAGCAGCGCCGGGTCGCGGTCGAGCCGCGCGCCCACGCCGTAGAGCACCGCGGCGACGTGCTTGCAGCAGCGCGCGTAGTCGGGGCACGAGCAGCGCATCGTGAAGTCGCCCGACTCGGGGACCATCCCCGTGCCCGGCGCGGCGAGCACGCGCAGCACCGCGTCGTCGAGCTTGCCCTGCAGCAGCGCGAGGGCCGAGATCCCCTCGCCACACGCCGCCCGGAGCGCGCTCTTGCGGGCCGCAGACAGCTCCTTCACCTTCACCGACACGTCGTAGAGCTCAGAGCCCGAGACCACGGCCTTCACCTCGCCGCGGGTGATCTCCAGGTGCACCACGCTCCCGTTGCGCACGTAGGTGCGGCCGCGCGGAATGCGGTTCTCGATGTCGGCGTCGGCCTCCATCGCCTCGCACCAGCGGATGCCCCAGTAGGTCGTCGCGATCTTGCGACCCGTGGCGGCCACCGGATCAACCCGCAGGCCCTTCTTCGCCCGCGCGGCCATCGCCTTCTGCGCGTTGGCCTGGCGCTTCGCCACGGACACATACGGACGCCACTGGAAAGGCATGGCGGGATGAAACGGCCTGGGTTCAGCCCTCGTCAAGGGCGCGGGCGAGGTCCAGCGAGACGAGCTCCAACAATGCGCGGTCGGAGAGTTCCGTGAGCGGGACCTCTCCCCCCGCGGGCGCGCCCAGCACCGCGCCGGCCATGGCGCGCTTCTCGTCGAGCAGGGCCGCGACCTTCTCCTCGATGGTCCCGCGGCAGGCGAAGCGGTGCACCAGCACGTTGCGGCGCTGGCCGATGCGGTACGCGCGGTCGGTGGCCTGGTCCTCCACCGCGGGGTTCCACCAGCGGTCGAAGTGCACCACGTGCTGCGCCGCCGTGAGGTTCAGCCCCGTGCCGCCCGCCTTCAGCGACAACACGAAGAATGGCACGCGCGGGTCCTCTTGAAAGACCTTCACCCGCCGCGCGCGCTCCTTCACGGGTGTGGCGCCGTCGAGCACCACCCCCGCCGCGCCGAAGACCCCCGCGAGGTAGCCCGCGAGGGGCGCCGTCATCTCTTGAAACTGCGTGAAGACCAGCACCTTCTCGCCGCGCTCGGCGATCTCGCCCGTGATCTCCCGCAGCCGCGCGAACTTGCCGCTGTCCTTCGGCGCGAAGGCCCCGTCGCCCGTGCGCTGCGAGGGGTGGTTGCACACCTGCTTGAAGCGCATCAGCGCCGTGAGCACCGCGCCGCGACGGGCCGTCTCGTCGCCGACGTCGTCGAGCGCCTGCGCGAGCGCGTCGACCTCGGCGCGGTAGAGGGTCACCTGCGCGGGCGTCAGCGGGCACCACGCGGTCACCTCGGTCTTGTCGGGCAGGTCGGCGATCACCCGCTTGTCGCTCTTCAACCGACGGAGGATGTACGGCTGCACCAGCCGGCGCAGCGGTGACCACGCCTCGGGCGCGGCCTCGGTGGTGAGCCGCTTCGCGTAGGCGCCGAACTGCTTCGCCGTGCCCAGGAGCCCGGGCTGGAGGTAATCAAACAGCGACCAGAGATCGCCGAGGCGGTTCTCCACAGGCGTGCCCGTGAGCGCGATGCGACCGCGTCCCTTGAGGGATTTCACCGCCCGCGACTGCCTCGTGTCGGCGTTCTTGATGGCCTGCGCCTCGTCGAGCACGCAGAGGTTCCACGGCGCGTCGCCCATCCACGCCGAGCGGGTGAGCGCGCCGTAGCTGGTCACCACCACGTCGGCGCCCGCGCACCATTTCCGCGCCTCATCGGCATCGTCGGGCGGGGCGTCTTTGCCCGCGCTGGGATGGGCGGTACGAGCCACCAGCCCCGGCGCGAAGCGGGTGATCTCCGCGCGCCAGTTCGCCAGCAGCGAGGCCGGCGCGACGATGAGGCTCGGCGGCGCGGGGGTCTTCGCCCGGTGACGCTTCTCGACCGCGAGCAGGGCGATGACCTGCAGCGTCTTGCCCAGCCCCATGTCGTCGGCGAGGCACGCGCCCAGGCCCAGGCGGGTGAGGGACCACAGCCAGCGCAGCCCGAGCTGCTGGTACGCGCGCAGCTCGGCGCGCACCTCGGCGCCCGAGGAGACGTCCCCGAGACGAGACGGATCCCGCAGCGCCGCAAGGGTTTCGGCGAGCCAGGGCCCGGCCTCCACGCGCGTCCACGCAGGGTCGGTGAGGGAGGCGTCGAGGGGGGTCTCGCCGAGGGAGGCGCCCGCGAGGAGCCGCAGCGCGTCGTGCAGCGAGAGCCCCTCGCGCAGGAGCTTCTTGTGCGCGCGCCACTGCTTCAACAGCGCGTCGAGGCGCGCGGGGTCGGCCTCGACCCAGCGGTCGCGCAGGCGCACGAGGCCGCTGCCCGCGGCGCGGAGGTCGGCGATCTCCTGCTCGCTGAGGGGATCGCCCTCGACCTCGATGCCCACCGCGAGGTCGATGAGCGCGTCGGCGCCGAGGGAGGTGCGCGCCCCCGCGCCGAGGGTCACCCGCACCTGCGGACGCGCCCGTCGCGACCACCAGTCGGGCACCCGCGTCTGCACCCCCGCGGCCTCACAATCACCCGTGGCGAGGAGGAAGGCGTGGGCTTCTGAGGCCGTCCACCCGAGGGTCTGAAAGAGCTCACCGCGGTCGACCAGGGCGCGAATGAACTCGGTCGCGGCGGCGGCGCGGCGCACGGGTTCGAGCAGGGCGTCGAGGCGCGCGCGGTCGTGCAGCTCGGCGCTCTCGGAGACGGCGCGTCCGAGGGGCACGTGCTGCGGCCGCCCCGACGCGCTCACGCCCGCGGAGAAGGTCGCGAGGAACGCGAAGGGCGGATCACCCTTGCGCTCCGCGAGGTGAAAGCACACGCGCCCCACGGCGTGCCACACCGCGCTCTGCGCGCGCAGCCACGCGGTCGGGGTGGTGTGGGTGATGGCCGCGCGGTACGCGAGGTGGAGCTCGTCCCACCACTCCGCGAGGAGCTCGGCGGAGACGTACTCTCCCCCGCGCATCGCGGGCACCGACGCGGCGAGCGTCTCCAACGTGACGTCGGGTGGCAGCGGCACCGCGACGCCCGCGCCCTGCGCGTCGAGGTCGGGCAGCGCGCACAGACGGGTCATGAAGAGCCGCGCGAAGGACCGCAGCCACGCCAGGGGAGGGGGCAGGATGACGTCGAGCTCGCGCGCCCCGAGGTGCAGAACCCCTTGCGGCACAGCGCGTTGGAAGGCAGCCTCGATGCGCGCGCGGGCGGCGTCGTCGGGGATCCCCGGCGCGTCGGGGTCATCGCGGAGGTAGAGGGCGCCGGTGGGGGTGACCGCGGGGGAGCGCATCGCGGGGCGCACAGTATCGCAGGAGTTGTCGGCGTCGCTCACGGCGCGTGGGGCGGTTGATCCGGGGGTGCGCGCTACAGCCCCGCGGCGATGAGGTCGCGGAGCAGCGACGCACCGAGGGCGACGCGATCGACCGTGTCGACGAGGGCGCCGTCCACCGAGGTCTGTGGGACCTTCAGGGCGTGGTCGTCACCGATGCCGTGTTGCGCGCAGACCGCGTTGAACGCCGCGAGGTGCGCGTGGTCCTCGGGCGCGTCGACGTGAATGCCCGCGGAATCGACCCGTAGACCCGTCTGGCTCTTCTTCAGGCGAAGCCAGCGCGGCGCGGTCTCGTACCCAGTGAACCAGGGATCGATCACCGCATCAGGCACCGTCGTCTTGCATTCGCGCACCATCGCGAGGAGGTAGGGGTCGCGATAGTGCCCGCCGAGCCTGACGCCGTGCAGCATGCACACCGAAAACCGATCCCTGTCGGCGAAGACGTAATTGCCGCGGCGGCCCTCGCGCATCGCGTCGTGCCGCACGACGTAGTACCGCCAGCCGAGTTCGTTCCGCCGCTCGCACGCCCGCAGCCAGTCGTCGGCGATGGCCTTCAGGCGCGCGCGAGGCTCGCCGGTACCCGCGATGTACGCATCGAGCATCGCGCCGAGCACCCTCGGCATGGTCGCCCGATCTCCGGCAACGTCGAAGAGCGTGCGCCACGCGTCGTACCCAGAGGACGTGCCGTAACGCCAGCCGCGCCCCTCACGCCGCTGCCCATAGTCACCGCAAGCGAGCATTGCGCGCGTCGCCTCGGGCAGGTTCTCCTCGTCGGCGAAGACCTCCCCGAAGGCCTTCGCGCGGGCCTCGAAGACCGCCGCGTCGAGGGTGAACGCGGCGAGGCATCCCCGCAGCAGTGCTTGGTCTTCGAGCGCGTGCAGCGACGCGGTGAGCGTGG
>JBILLI010000540.1:0-5428 GCA_044376155.1 Polyangiales bacterium | reverse complement strand
GACGAGACGCGCATCACCGCGTGCGCCGACGTCAACACGCTGGATGCGTGGCTCGATCGCGCCGTCACGGCCGTCAGCGTGCGCGACGTCTTCGGCGACGGCTGAGCGCTCGCCCTCACCGCGTCGCGCGAAAGTGCGCACCCCGCGAGAACGTGCGCACGCCCGCCGCGGTGCTCACCTTCACGATCAGCGCGGGACACAACACCCGCCCCACGCTCCCCGCGGTGGGTGAGCCCGGCGCGGGCGGCGGGACCAGCTCCGCGGCGCGCGTCCCGGGCGCGGGGAACTCGAAGCCCACCTCCACGCCCCCATCGCGGTCGGTGAGCGGGCGCAGCAGCGCCTCGTAGTGCAGCTTCAGCAGCGCGAAGTACGAGCTCACGATGCTCGCGTTCTGCGACGAGAGCTTCGCGTTCGCCATCGTGAGCTGCTCGATGCGCTCGCGAATGCGCTCCACCCCCTGGCCGATGTTGTCGCCCAGGCGCGCGATGCGACGCACGCGGTCGATCATCTCCCAGAAGCGGTCGGGCGCTTCGGGCGCGGCGCCCGTGAGGCCGAGGCCCGCGTACCACGCCGCCACCGGGAGGTGACGCTCGGCCAGCGCGGTGAACCAGTCGGGCGCGTCCTCGTCGAGCGACGGGGACTGCGCGATGAGCTCACCCACCTCGACGTCCACCGCGGCGAGGCGGTCCATCAGCTCCCGGGCGCTCGTGGGAGGCTCCGCGGCGCCGTACGCGGGCTGCGGAAAGGGCAGCTCCGCGCGCAGGTGCGCGATCCACGCCTCGTTGCGCAGGTCGTTCACGCCGCCCTCCGCCAGCGCGTCTTGAAACTCCGTGCGGCCCTCTGCCGGGAGCGCGGGTTCGCGCGCGCGCCGTCGCACGCGCAGCCAGCGCAGCACTCGTCGCCACCATCGCATCGTCGCTCACTCACGGTCGATGTCCTCGGGATCGATCACCCCGTTGCGGCGGAAATCAAACTCCAGCCGCCACGCCTCGAAGTGCGCCGTGAGCCCTCCCGCGGTGAGCGATGACGCCCCGCCCTCGTCGGCCCGCGCCTCCTCCCACGCGCCGCCCCGCTCCACCCGCAGCGCCGCCAGGGTCACGTCGCTCGACGTGCGCTGCGTGAAGCCCACCTGCACGCGCTTGATACCCAGGCGCTCGCGCTCGGGCAGGCTCGTGGGCGTGAAGCGCACCTGCGCGAAGGGGATGGGCGGGTCGACGCTCCCCACCACCCCCGGCCGCGGCGGTCCGCGAAAGTTCTGCCCCAGCACCGCGCGCACCGCGAAGGGCTGCTCGTCGATCCAGAGCACCGCGGCGGGGTCCACGGGCTTGCCGTCGGCGCGCACGATGAGGCGGTCCTCGGGCATCACGAACTGCACCCCGCGGCCCTCCTGGCGGAGCACGCCGAGGTAGCGCGTGCGCTTGTGCTCGTCGATGGGCTGCACCACGAGGCGACGGCCCTCGCCGGTCTTGGTGGTGAGCACGTAGCCGTGCGCGAGCCCGATGGCCACGCCGAACTTCGAGAGGTCGGGACGCGCCGTGCCGCGCTGCGCGGCGTGCAGATCGAGGGTGCCGAAGCCGTGCTCCGAGCCCGCGAGCTCCCGCGGCGACAGGCAGTGCTGCGCCTGCACCGGACGCGGCGCCCGCGCACACGCCGCCCGCAACCGATCACCCACCCCGGGGAGCTGCGACGAGCGCCCGCTCGCGAGCAGGAGCTGCACCGGCGCGTCGGGGAGGTTGAGCCAGCGCTCGGCGGTCTCCAGCGCAGGGGCGAGCACCGTGGCGGCGCACTCTTCGAGCCACGCGCGGTTGGGCATGGCGTCGAGCACGCGGGCCACCTCGAACTCCGGGAGGTACTGCTGCGCGCGCTGCGCGAGGCTGCGGCGCACGCCCGCGTCGTCGAGGCTCGTGGGGGAGGAGAGGGCGATCTTCACGCTCTCGGCGAGGTGGTAGAAGCCCAGCGTGCGGCGCTGGCGCAGGCGCTCCTCGCGGGTGCGCGCCGAGCCGCGGGCGTCGTCGGCCTGCGCGAAGCGCGTGCGCAGCTTCTCCGACTGCTCCCGCGGGAGCGCGCCGCGCAGCTTGCGCTTGAGCTCCCGGGCGAGACGTCGCGAGATCTCCAGGCCCGCGAAGGGGAGCCCGTAGAAGTCCTCGATGGTCGAGACGATGCGGTCGCCGTCCTCGTGAATGCGCAGCAGCACCAGGTCGGTGGTCCCGCCGCCGCAGTCGAAGGTGAGGATGCGCAGGGAGCGGGGATGGTCCGCGGGCGCGCCGAGGGGCGCGAAGGCGTCGAGCACGCGGTCGAGGCGCAGCGAGCCGAAGCGGTGGTAGAGCACCCCGAGGGCCGCGGCCGTGGCCTCGTCGAGAAAGGTCAGCGGCGCCTCGGGCGGATCCCCGCACAGCCCTCGCAAGCCCCCTTGCAGGAGCGCGTCGCGGGCGATGCGCTGGAGGGTCTCGCGGTCCTGCGCGAGGAAGGCCACGGGGTACGAGAGGAGCACCGGGCCCACGGTGTCGATGCCGCCGTCGGCGCCGCGCACGATCTCCGTCGCCGCGAGCTCGTCGAAGACGCCGTCGAGAAAGTCCTGGGCGTGCTGCGGGGTGCGTCCGAGCTGGAGCTTGGGCGCGGGCTCGAGGTCGTCGACCTCGATCTGGGTGATCACATCGGGCTCTCCCGCAGGGGCTTCGCCGCGCAGCTCCTCCTCGCGGTGGGCGTGCATGGCGAGGTCCACGAGGCCCAGCGCGCGCGCGCCGATGATCTGGTCGCCGAGGCGCTCGAAGGGGTGACCCAGCAACCCCTCGGGCTGCGACGCCTGCGGGATGAGCACACTCGGGATGCCCGCGTCGCCCTCACGACGCCCGGGGATGGGCCGTCGCGCGAGCACGCTCCAGCGCTCCATGAGGGCGCCGGGCATGAGCGGATTGCCCACCGTGGTGCGCTCCTCGAAGCTCTTGGGCGGCGCCACGAAGCTCGCGTGCCACGTCGCGCCGTGGAGGGTCACGTCGACCACGTGGAAGTACCAGGGCGCCAGCGGTCCCTGGAGGGTCACGTCGCGCTGCCCCTCGCGCTGGGTCACCACCGAGGTCTCGTGGGTGCCGAAATCAATCGCCACGGTGGTGCCCGTGTCGCCGCCCCGCCGCGGCGGTCGCTCGGCGAGGATCACCAACGGGCCTTCGGGCGCGGGCACGAGTCCGAGGCGGGCGGAGGCCGCGCCGAGGAAGTTGTCCCAGGGGGGTGAGTCGTCGAGGTACTCCGACGCGGTGAGCACGAGGCGGTGCGGGTCGAGCACCAGCACCTCGTCGACGGCGTTGCGCTGCGCGAGGTGCCGCACCCGCCGCTCCGCCGCCCCCGCGGGACCGATCACCAGCGCCTGCCCCGCGCGCTCGGGGTGCCACGCGACGGTGAGGGCGGCCTCGAAGTTCGTGGCGTTCTTGTAGACCCGCAGGGCGAGGTAGAGGTTCGAGAGCCCCGGGCGGTCGTGCGCGGCCACGGTGCTCGCGCCGCGCGCGTCGGTGCGGCCGATGGCGTGGGCGAGGGCGGTGCCGGCGATCCACTGTTGCGGCTCAACCTCGAGGCGCAGCCAGTCGCGCTTCGCGTCGTCGGTGGGAAAGGTGCGCGCGTAGAGGGCGAAGCGCGGGACCTCACCGTCTTTCGCGAAGCTCCCGCGCCGCGACGAGCTTCCGAGGGGGAGGGTGATCACCACGGGGTTGAGCGCCGCGCGCACGCGCAGCACGCCGTTCTCGATGAGCATCAGCGCACCTCCGGGGTCACGTCGCCGTCGAGCTCCGCGAGGAGCGATTGGAGCTGCCCGCGGGACTGCTCCAACAACCCGTCGACCCCGTCGGGCACCGCGAGGTCGCCGATGGCCCGTCGCAGACGTCGGTACGCCTCACCGCGCTTGGGATCGATGCCGAGCGTGCGGGCGGCGTAGTCCTCGCGCTCGCCCTCGCTGGCGTGCAGCAGCCAGTGCACCACCGCGGCGCAGCGGGCGAGCATGAAGTGCGTGCAGTGCACCGCGTTGCCGGGCTCGTCGGCGAGGAATCGCTCCTCTTCGCCGCGCAGGCGCTTCATGCCCTCGTCGGCCTCAAGCATGCGCTCGAGCGCGGGACGAAGCTCCTGCGCGAGGTCTGCTCGCTTGCCCGCGTGCTGCACCGCGGTGCACGTCGCGCGCACGCACTCGGCGAGGAGCAGGTCCCACGACAGGGCCGGGGCGCCGTAGGGACGCAGCACCGACTGTCGCACCGTGGCGGGGAAGGGGATCGCCACGCCCACGGGCGGCAGCGCGGCGCGGAGGTCGCGCACGAGGGACTCCATCGCGTCGAGGGCCGCGCGGTCGGCGCGGGGCTCGCGGGTGAGCCGCTCCTGCAGGTCGGTGAGGGCGCCCCGGGCGCGCTCGGCGAGGTCGAGCAGCTCGGCGCACTTCGCGCGGCGGAGCTCACCCCGGTGCGCGAGGTGGAGCATGAGCCGGGTGAGCAGCTCGTGGCCGCGGTCGTCGGGGTTCGCCACGGCGAGGGCGACGTCGACCATCCACTCCAGAAAGCGCTTGCGGGCGGCGGGTTCGGCGGCGCGCACGCGGGCCACGTCGTCGACCCACGAGCGCGCGAAGAAGTGCACCACGCGCCACGCGAAGGGCGACTCGTCGGGCAGGGACTCGTCGTCGAGGTGCGCCACGATCACCGCCCGCGCGCCCGGGACGTCCGCCGCGGGGATCTCCAGCGCGGGGTCCACGTGGCGGTTCTCGAGCAGCACGAAGGGCGGCCAGGCGCGCAGGTCGTTGGGGTCCAGGGCCGCCGCGAGGGACTCGTCGAGGGCGCCGCGCAGGGGCTGGATCACCGACCCGAAGACCGACTGCGGGAGGGATTGCAGGGTGTTGAACTGCCGCTCGGACTCGGGGCGCGAGAGCTCGCGGAAGCGGTCCGCGCACTGCCGCAGGGCGTCGCCCGCGTAGGTCAGCGCCAGCACCACGCGCCCGCGCATCTTGCCGTCGCAGCGCTCCACCCAGTGCCGCCACGGACCGTGCAGGAGCTGGTACCCCGGGCGGATCGCGCTGGGCTGCGACGAGCACACCAGAAGCAGCAGGTCGAGCTCGTTCACGGCCTGGCGGAACACCAGGTGGTTCTTCACGGCCTTGAGGTGCCGCGACGAGTCCATCTCGATCTGGGGGTCGGCGCCGGGGCAGTCGACGAGGTCGAGCACCTCGAAGATCCGCGACGCGCGCGTGCCCGCGGGCGGACGCACCCGCAGCGTGAGCTCACACGCCCGGAGCTGCAGCGAGCGCAGGCGCAGCTCACCCGAGCGCAGGCGGGTCACCCGGTACTCCCCGCGGCGGACCTCCTCGAGCTCGTAGTTCGCGTCGTCGGCCGTGGGAAAGCGGCACACCCGGAGGGCTCGCGCGAAGTCATCGCGGTTGCCGGGCTCGAAGGTCACGTACATCGAC
>JBILLI010000539.1:0-5429 GCA_044376155.1 Polyangiales bacterium | reverse complement strand
TCGAACACCGCGCGCCGCATCGCCACGTTGCAGAGCGACACGCCGTAGTACGGAACGGCCGCGCGCGCGGGGTTCGCCATCGCGGTCTTGAGGCTGAAGATCGGCGAGGTCACGATGTTGTTCGCCGCGCGCTGGGCGAAGTCGTCGCTGTAGGGCGCGTTGCTCGGTCCTGTGACCACGTCGACGAGGTCGAGCGCGGCGAGGGCGGCGGCGACCCACCCCGGGTCGAGCTTCACGTCGTCGTCGATGAACCCGAGGTGGTCGGTGGCGCGGGCCGCGGCGGCGCCCACATTGCGCTTCACGCAGGGGTGCCGCGAGGGCGAGCGCACCACGCGCACGATCGCGCGCGCGGCGGTGTACGCGGCGTCGTCGTCGGTGACCAGGACCACCTCGAAGAGGTCGGGCGCGGCCGTCTGCGCGTCGAGGCTCGCGATCAGGGGCGCGACGATCTCGGCGCCGCGGCTCACGGGCACCACGAGGCTGATGCGCGGTCGCTTGTGGCGCGAGAGCTTCACGAGTCCTGAGGTCATCGTCCGCGCCACCATATCGCGGCGGGCGAAGGATGGATGCGCGCGACCGACGATCGGGGCGCAGGGGCTCACGGCGGAGCCAGCGACGGTCGAGCCCCGGGGGGCATGGAGGGGGTTGACCGCGCGTCGCGCGCTGCGGCACAACCCGCGGCCTCTCTCGTTGCACGGAGCACCGACCATGGCGATGACCAGCACCCCCAGCGGACTGCAGTACGAAGACACCCGCGCCGGCGACGGCGCCACCCCCACCGCGGGGCAGACCTGCGTGATGCACTACACGGGCTGGCTCTGGGTGAACGGCGCGAAGGGCGCGAAGTTCGACAGCTCCCATGACCGTCGGCAGCCCTTCGAGTTCCCCATCGGCCGCGGCCGGGTGATCCAGGGCTGGGACGAGGGCGTGGCGACGATGCGCGTGGGCGGCGCCCGCACGCTGCTGATCCCCGCCGAGCTCGGGTATGGCGCGCGCGGCGCGGGGGGTGTGATCCCGCCGAACGCCACGCTGCTCTTCGAGGTCGAGCTCGTCGCGCTGCGCTGATCCGCGCCTCGACACCCCGCGGGGAATGGGCTACCGCTCCGCGGTTCGCATGAGCACCTCCCCTCGACGATGGCGCGTGCGCCCCGCGACGAAGCCCCTCCGCGGGGGCTTTTCGCTCCCGGGTGACAAGTCCATCGGGCACCGCGCGCTGATCCTCGGGTCCCTGGCCGAGGGCACGTCCCGCGTGCGGCGGCTCTCGCACGGCGCCGACAACCGCGCCACCCGCGTGGCCTTCGAGGCCATGGGGGTGGTGATGCGCGAGGAGGGCGACGCGCTCACCATCGCGGGCGCGGGCCTGGGCGGGCTGCGCGCGCCCGCGGGCGCGATCGACTGCGGGAACTCGGGCACGACCCTGCGGCTGCTCGCAGGAGTCCTTGCGGCGCAGGGGTTCTCGTCGCAACTGGGCGGAGACGACTCCCTCACGCGGCGACCCATGGGGCGGGTCACCCGACCGCTGCGGGCGAGGGGGGCGAAGATCGAGGGGCGCCTCGACCCGGCGCGCAACGACGAGTGCCCGCCGCTGGAGATCCGCGGGCTCGCGGGCGGCGCGCGGCTCTGGGAGCTGGAGTACGCCCTGCCCGTGGCGAGCGCGCAGGTGAAGTCGGCCCTGTTGTTGTCGGGCCTCTTCGCCGACGGGCCCACCGAGCTGCGCGAGCCCACCCTCTCGCGCGATCACACCGAGCGCATGCTGCTCGCGATGGGCGCGCCGCTGGAGACCCTCGGGCCGCTCACCCGGCTTGATCCCGCGGGCTGGTCCCGCGCGCTCGCGCCGCTGGACCTCACCGTGCCCGGAGACCCGTCGAGCGCGGCCTTTCTCGTGGCCGCGGCGCATGTGGTGCAGGGCAGTCGCATCGCCGCCCGGGGCGTCTGTGTGAACCCCACGCGCACGGGCTTTCTTGAGGTGCTGCGCGATCAGGGCGGCGGGGCGGTGGTCGATCCCAAGGGGGAGCAGGGCGTCGAGCCCGTGGCCGACCTGCACGTGGGCGTGCGCGGGACGGGGGCGCTCCGCGCGGGCGCGCGGGTGGCGGGGGAGCTCGCGGTGCGCTGCATCGACGAGGTGCCCGCGCTCGTGGCCGTGGCCGCGGTGTCGCCCGGGGAGAGTGACTTTCGCGACCTCGCGGAGCTCCGGGTGAAGGAGTCAGACCGCGTGCGCGCGCTGGTCACGATGCTCCGCGCGTTCGGCATCGAGGCCGAGGAGCGACCCGACGGGCTGCGCGTGCAGGGGGGGCGGCCGCGCGGCGCGGAGGTGCACTCGGGGGGAGACCACCGGATTGCCATGGCCGCGGCGGTGCTGGCCCTGGGCGCCGAGGGCGAGACCCGGGTGCACGACGTGGGCTGCGTCGACACGAGCTTTCCGGACTTCGCCGCGCTGCTGCGCGCGCTGGGTGCCGACATCGAGGAGGACTGAGCGATGAGGAGGCCGAGGCCCGTGGTGGCCATCGACGGTCCCGCCGGGGCGGGCAAGAGCACCACGGCGAAGGGCGTCGCGGCGGCGCTGGCGTTCACCCTGGTGGACACCGGGTCGCTGTACCGCGCCGTGGCGCTGCTCGCGCAGGAGGCGGGGGTGGACTTCGCGAACGTCGCGGCGGTGGAGGCCCTCGCGAAGGAGGCCGTGTCGAGCGGCGCGCTGCGCCTCGCGGGCGCGGGGCGCGAGACCCGGGTGATGATCCGGGGGAGTGATCCGGGGGAGAAGATCCGTACGCCGGCGCTGTCGATGGGCGCGAGCGCGGTGAGCGCGTACCCCGGGGTGCGGGCGGCGCTGCTCGACGCGCAGCGGCGCTTCGGGCGCGACGGCGGCGTGGTGCTCGAGGGGCGGGACATCGGCACGGTGGTCTTCCCCGACGCCGAGGTGAAGGTCTTTCTCACCGCGCGGCCCGAGGTGCGGGCGCGGCGGCGCTGGGAGGAGCTCACCGGCCGCGGGGTCGCCGCGGATTTCGACGAGACCCTGTCCGACGTGGTGCGCCGCGACGCGCAAGACGCCCAGCGGGCCATCGCGCCGCTGCGCATCGCCGACGACGCGATGCAGTTGGACGCCTCGGAGCTCACGGCCGACGAGGTGATCTCGGCCATTGTCGCCCGGGTACGGGCCGTGGCGCGGGGTTCGGGCTGACATCACGCCGTCGGGGGCTTTGACACCCTCCCGGGGGTGCACTATACGCGCGCACCTCACTCTGGCGTCGGTGCGCACCGTCGCCCCCTCATCTCACGCGGAACCTCCAGGAGGCCGTCACCCAGTTCCCACGCGATGGTCGCGCGGGTCTGAGGGTGCACGGGGCTCCGACTCCCCCTCCGCGCGGGTGTTCGGGCGATGCATCGACGGGCAGGGTAGATCCCCTGAAAGGACGGTCTCCGAAACACTGCATGACGACTGAACTTCAAAGCTCGGGTGGTATGGACTCCTTCGCGGCGCTCTTCGAGGCAAGCCTCGCGGCGCGCGACGACATCCGCGAGGGTGAGATCGTGCAGGGCACGGTCCTGCGCGTGAACAAGGAGAACGTGGTGGTGGACATCGGATACAAGTCCGAGGGAACCATCTCGATTTCTGAGTTCGTGGGTGCGGGCGGTGAGGTCACCGTCCAGGCTGGCGACAAGGTCGACGTGCTCGTCGAGAGCCGTGAGGACGACAACGGCCTGGTCCTTCTCTCCAAGGAGAAGGCCGACAAGATGAAGGTCTGGGACGAGATCTCCGCCGCGTGCGAGCGCGACGAGATCATCGAAGGGACCATCTCCGCGCGCGTGAAGGGCGGCCTCTCGGTCACCATCAAGGGCGGCGTGAAGGCCTTCCTCCCGGGCTCGCAGGTGGACCTGCGCCCCATCCGGAACCTCGACAAGCTGATCGGTCAGGCGTTCCAGTTCAAGGTCATCAAGTTCAACAAGAAGCGCGGCAACATCGTCCTGTCGCGCCGCGTGCTCCTCGAGAAGGAGCGCGAGAACTTGAAGGAGTCGACCCTCAAGAACCTCCAGGAGGGGATGGTCGTCAAGGGCGTCATCAAGAACATCACCGAGTACGGCGCCTTCGTCGACCTCGGCGGCATCGACGGCCTCCTGCACATCACGGACATGTCCTGGGGCCGCGTGCAGCACCCCGACGAGATCTTCAAGGTCGGCGACGAGGTCACCGTCAAGGTGCTCAAGTACAACGCCGAGACCGAGCGGGTCTCCCTCGGCGTCAAGCAGATCACCGAAGATCCCTGGAACAGCGCCGAGGAGGCCTACCCCGCGGGCAAGAAGGTCCAGGGCAAGGTGGTCTCCATCACCGACTACGGCGCGTTCATCGAGCTGCAGCCGGGCGTCGAGGGCCTCGTGCACGTCTCGGAGATGTCCTGGACGAAGCGCGTCAAGCACCCGAAGAACCTGCTCAACGTGGGCGACGACATCGAGTGCCAGGTGCTCGAGGTCGACTCCAAGGCGAAGCGGATCTCGCTCTCCATCAAGGAGCTCGAGCCCGATCCCTGGACGCTCTTCGTCAACGAGTTCAACCCGGGCGACAAGATCGGCGGCAAGGTCCGCTCGATCACCGACTACGGCATCTTCATCGGCATCCGCGACGGTGTCGACGGCATGGTGCACAAGTCCGACCTCTCCTGGACGCTGCGGGTCGCGAACCCCGCGGACCTCTTCCAGAAGAACGACGACGTCGAGGCCGTCATCCTCTCGATCAACCACGACGAGAAGAAGGTCTCCCTCGGCATCAAGCAGCTCTTCGACGACCCCTGGTCGCGCATCCCCAACGACTATCCGCCCGGCAAGCAGGTGGATGGCAAGGTGATCAACACCTTCGAGGGCGGCGCCTTCGTGGAGCTCGAGCCCGGGATCGACGCCTACATCCCGACCCGCGCCTTCACCAAGGAGATCGAGGACGGCTCGAAGAAGATCAAGCGCGGCGACGCCGTGCGGGTCGAAGTCGAGTCCCTCGACGTGGGCGACCGTCGCATCGACGCGACGTTCAAGCTCGCGGGGGAGCGCAGCGTCGAGGAGCGCGTGAGCGCCGCGCCCGCGGCCCGCGAGACCAAGGACAACCGCCGCGGCGGCACCCTCGGCGACCTCATCAAGGAGAAGATGGGCGACCAGCTCGGCGATCTCCCCTCCAAGGGCTGATCTCCGCGCCGCCTCTTCTCCCCAACGTCCCCGGGTGATCATCCCGGGGACGCCCCCTCCCTCCGCCGCACCTCCCCCATCGCTGACGTAGCGCGTCGCAGATTCACCTTGTCTTCGGGGTGAACGCGCGGTTCGTGGCCCCCTTCCCCGGCCCTTCCCCCGCTTCGGCTACCCATTACCCAAACTGCACCTACACCTTCGGAACGCGCCGCAAGCGGTGTGTGGACGACGCGGTTCGTGCCGCCGGCTCCGCCCGCACGATCGGC
>JBILLI010000538.1:0-5456 GCA_044376155.1 Polyangiales bacterium | reverse complement strand
GCGGTCGCTGTGGTCGGGGCGCGCGACGGAGCCCGCGCCGCACATCGCCCTCGCGCGCTGGGCCGACGTCGTCGCGGTGTACCCCTGCACGGCCACCACCCTCGCCCGCATCGCGACGGGCGACGCCTCGGAGCTCGTGTCGGCCACGCTCTGCGCGACGACCGCGCCGGTGGTGCTCGCGCCGTCGATGAACCACGCGATGCTGAACGCTCCCGCGGTGCAGGAGAACCTCTCGCGCCTGCGCGCCCGGGGCGTGCGCGTGGCCCACGCCGCGGTGGGACACGAGGTCGCCGATGACCCTGCGCACCGCGACGAGATGCTCGGCCCGGCGATGGCCCCCGCGGCCTTCGCGCGCATCGTCGACGCCGTCGCTGCGTCGCGCCCGCTGCGCGCGCACGACTGGGACGCCCTCTATGCGCGCGACCTCCCGCGGCCGTGGGAGGTCCCGCACGACCTCGCGCTCGACGAACTGCTGCGGGTCTTCGCGCCGCCCGAGAGCCATCCCCGCTTGCTGGAGCTCGGGTGCGGCCTCGGCGACCACGCCATCGCGCGCACGCACGAAGGCTGGTCCGTCACCGCCGTGGACCTCTCCCCTCACGCGATCACCCGCGCGGCGTCGCGCGAGAGCGTGGTGACCTGGGTGTGCGACGACGTCACCCGCACGCGGCTGCACGGACGCTTCGACGTGGTGATGGACCGCGGGTGTTTTCACACGCTCGACGACGCGGGACGCGCGCGGTGCGCGGCGCAGGTGGCGCGGTGGCTCCGCCCCGAGGGCGTGTGGGTGCTGAAGGCGCACGCCGAGGGTGGCGATGAGGTCGGCACCGCGCGCTTCACGCCCGAGGCGCTGGATGTTGCGGTGGGAGAGGGCTTCGTGCGCGGCGCGGTGCGCGCGGTGGACTTCGGCGGGACCTCGGCGCAACCGTCGCTGGCGGCCGCGTACGTGCGCCGCTGACGGTCACGTCGGGGTAGGGCTCAGAGCAGCTCGAGGCCGGCGAAGAAGTAGCCGAGCTCGCGGGCGGCGGAGGCGGCGGAGTCGGAGCCGTGCGTGGCGTTCTCGCCCTTGCTCGTGCCGAAGACCTTGCGGATGGTCCCGTCGGCGGCGGCGGCGGGGTCGGTGGCGCCCATGACCTCGCGCCAGCGCACGACGGCGTTCTCGGCGTCGAGGGCCATCACGAGCACGGGGCTGCGCGACATGAAGGTGCAGAGCTCGTCGAAGAAGCCGCGGCCCTTGTGCTCGGCGTAGAAGCCCTCGGCCTGCGCGCGCGAGAGGTGCATGCGCTTGATGGCGCGCACGTTGAAGCCCGCGCCCGCGATGTGCGCGAGGATCGCAGCGGCCTTGCCCTGCTCCACGGCGTCGGGCTTGATGATCGCGAAGGTGGTCTCGATGGCCATGTTCTCTCTCCGTCGGGGCGCGCGGGAGGAGACGGCGCGCGCCCGTGTCGGCGCGGCGTATGCCACAAGGGGTGACGGGGATAAAGCCTGATCAGGCGAGCACGGAGGAGGGTACGAGGCGCCCTCGTACGGATGCTTCCGTCACGCGCCCGAGGCTTCCGTCACCGTCGCGATGCCCTGATTGACGGCGGAATTGGCCATCGCCGCCGCGACGGACCGCTCGCGAACGTCGAGGCGTTCTCGCGCGGGCGCCGGGAATCCAAGGGGAATTCGCGAGAGGGACGGCCCGTGACGGAAGCTCCCGGGGCGCGGCGAAAGCCCCCCGGGCGGTGGCGATGGTCGTGCGAAGCCCGCGGCACGCGTCGCGGACGGGCACGCTGTGAGGCTTCGACGCGGCGAACGAGGTCCCACCCCTGCACGGCGCCACCCACGGGAGAACGTCGTGCGAGCAGAAGCCTCCATCCAGGCCCTGACAGGTCATCCTCGCGCCTCGACGACTCCGTGCGCGTGGGGTACGGATCGCGCGTGATCACCGAAGTCCGATTCGAGGAGTTTCGCGCGCTGCGCGACGTGCGGGTGAAGCTCTCTCCGCTGACGGTGTTCGTGGGGCCCAACAGCTCCGGCAAGACCAGCGTGCTGGAGGGGATCCACTACCTTCTCCAGATGGGGTGGACGCGGCTAAGCGACGTTCTGCGAGATCCCTGGCATGCGGGGCGAGAGCGCAATGCGCACGCAGAGAGGCCGATGACGATGGCGCTCGGGTTTGGCGCCGCAGGTGGGCTTTCCCTGACGGTGGCGCCGCAGCCCGAGCAAGTTGCGATGCCCTACCTCGCCGAACTGAGCGCGAGCGTCGGGGGCACCACGAAGGGCCTGCACCCGGAGTATCCGCAGTTCGACGCTCTGGGAGCGGAGTTCAAGTCCTTGAGAGAGGCAACACGCAGGGCCCTGTTCCTGCGCCTGAGCCCTCGCGACCTCGCGATGCCTCATTACTCCGATGAGGAGCGCCCGCGGCTCTCGAACACGGGCGAAGGTCTCGCTTCGGTGATCGCTGACCTCTGGACCAACGCCCCGGAGCGTCGCGACGCGATCATGGAGGCGCTGCGTCGTGTCGTGCCGAGCGTGCTGCGCGTGCGGACCGAGCGCGCAAGGATCACCAGGCGCGAGTTCGAGTACATCACGGTCGGAGAGGCCCGGCTGCCACAGCAGCGCGAGGTCTCGCTCTGGGGGCACAACGTTCTGCTCGACACCACGAGCGGCGACTCGATTCCGTTGTCGCGGGCCAGCGAGGGCACGGTGCTCACCCTGGGACTCGTGACCGCGCTGCACGGCGTAGATCGTCCCAGAACGCTCCTCATGGACGACATCGACCGTGCGTTGCACCCGAAGGCGCAGCAAGACCTCGTGGGCCTCTTGCGGGCGGTGATGAAGGCGGACCCTGCGCTGCAGGTCATCGCCACGAGCCACTCGCCCTTTCTCCTCGACGAGCTCCAGCACGAGGAGGTCAGGGTCACCACGCTCTCCGACGACGGGGACGTGCTCTGCGGTGCGCTGAGCGAGCACCCCGATTTCGCTCGCTGGAGCAGTCAGGTGAAGCCCGGCGAGCTCTGGATGTCGGGACTTGAGGAGTGGCTGCGCAAGCGAGGGGCAGCCACGCCGTGAAGCTGTTGCTCGTCTGCGAGGGCGAAGGCGACGACGAGGACCTCGTGACGCTCACGCTCCGCGCGCTGCACGCCGCGCACCCATGGATGCAGGGACTCGAGTCGCTGGAGCAGCCCATGCCAGCGTGGGTGTACCCGGCACCGGGCGTGTTGTTTCTGAAGTGGGCCGACATCGACAAGGTGTGTGACGAGCACAAGGTCCCGCGCGTGCAGGCGATGGGTCTGCACCTGGGCGCGCGGGTGGCGCGGCGCCTGACGCGGCTCCTCAGCGCGACCGGGTACGTCTCGGCGGCGGCTGGGATTCGCGTGCTGCTGGTGCACGACGACGACGGCCGCGAGGGCTGGCGCGAGGCGCTGGAGGGCGAACGCCGCGCGTGGCTCACCTGGCTCGACGACGAGGTTCGCCTCCACCGCCGCGTGGCGATGGATGCCGACGTCGCCATCGGGATTGCGACGCCCGAGCACGAGTCCTGGGTCATCGCCGCCTTCGAGCCTCAAGACACGGTCGATGCGGCGCGGCTCGCGGAGCTTCGGCAGGCGCTCGGCTTCGACCCTCGCCTCCACGGCGAATGGTTGACCTAGGGACGCGAGACCGCCCCCAAGGACGCGAAGCGCGTGCTCCGCGGTCTATGTCCCGACACGGAGCGACGGCGCGCGCTCTTCGGCACGGCGGATCTGGAGTTGCTTCGCAGCCGGGGCGAGGCGATCGGTCTGCGCGCGTTTCTCGACGAGCTGCAGACGCGCGTGGCGAGTGGGTACGGCGCCACCCGCTGAGCGAGTGGCGCGGGCGGAAGGGTACGGTGCCCCTCCGCCCCGCGGATCACATCATCGAGACGAGGGTCTCGGCCATCTGCGCGGGGGTCGCGGCGACCTTGATGCCCGCGGCCTCGAAGGCCTCGATCTTGTCGATCGCGCGGCCCTTGCCGCCCGAGATGACCGCGCCGGCGTGGCCCATGCGCTTGCCCGGCGGGGCGGTGGTGCCGGCGATGAAGCCCGCGACCGGCTTCTTCATGTTCGCCTTGACCCACTCGGCCGCTCGCTCCTCGGCGCCGCCGCCGATCTCGCCGATCATGATGACCCCGTGGGTGTCGGGGTCTTCATTGAACAGCTTGAGCACGTCGACGAAGTCGGTGCCGTTCACGGGGTCGCCGCCGATGCCCACGCAGGTGGACTGGCCGATGCCGAGGGCCGAGAGCTGCCCCACGGCCTCGTAGGTGAGCGTGCCCGAGCGCGAGACCACGCCGATGTGACCGACGCGGTGGATGTGACCGGGCATGATGCCGATCTTGCACTGACCCGGGGTGATGACGCCCGGGCAGTTGGGGCCGATGAGCCGCAGGTCGTTGCCGAGGCGGTGCTCGAGGGCGCGGCGCACCTTGAGCATGTCCATCACGGGGATGCCCTCGGTGATGCACACGATGAGCGAGACGCCCGAGTCGGCGGCCTCGAGGATCGCGTCGGCGGCGCCGGGGGGCGGCACGAAGATCACCGAGGCGTTGGCCCCGGTGTGCTTCACCGCGTCGTGCATGGTGTTGTAGACAGGCACGGACTGCTCGAAGGAGCTGCCGCCCGCGCCAGGGGTCACGCCCGCGACCAGCTTCGTGCCGTAGGCCAGCATCTGCTTCGCGTGAAAGGACCCGAACTTGCCGGTGATGCCCTGCACCACGAGGCGGGTGTCGTTGTTGACGATGATCGACATGGTCCCGTACCTCCTCAGGCGCCCTTGGCCACGAGCCCGCAGATCTTCTGCGCGCCGTCGAGCATGGTGCCCGCGGCGGTGATCGCGAGACCGCTGTTGGCGAGCAGCGCGCGGCCCTCTTCGACGTTGGTCCCTTCGAGGCGCACCACCAGGGGCACCTTGAGACCGAGCTTCTTCGTCGCGTTGATCACGCCGGCGGCGATGACGTCGCACTTCATGATCCCGCCGAAGATGTTCACGAAGATCCCCTTCACCTCGGGGTCCTTCAGGATCATCTCGAACGCCTTGGTCACGGCCTCTTCGGTGGCGCCGCCGCCCACGTCGAGGAAGTTCGCGGGCTTGCCGCCGCAGTGGGCGATGATGTCCATCGTCGCCATCGCGAGGCCCGCGCCGTTCACCAGACACCCGATGTTGCCGTCGAGGGAGACGTACGACAGCCCGGCGCTCTTGGCCTCGAGCTCCGTGGGGTCTTCTTCGTGCACGTCGCGCAGGGTCTCCCACGCCTTGTGGCGAAACTCGGCGTTGTCGTCGAAGTTGATCTTCGCGTCGAGCGCGATGACGTCCCCGCCCTCGGTGACCACCAGCGGGTTCACTTCGAGCAGCGAGCAGTCCTCGGCGGTGAAGAGGGTGTAGAGCGCGCTGAGCAGGGTGTGAAAGCGCGCGACCTGATCCTTGGTGAACCCGAGCTGAAAGCCCAGCTTGCG
>JBILLI010000537.1:0-5460 GCA_044376155.1 Polyangiales bacterium | reverse complement strand
CGGCTGTCACCGCCGTGCGGCAAGGCCGTGGGGCAGTTCATTCACCACACGAACCTGGAGTCCCACCAGGCCGACGCCCGCAAGCTGGTCTGCTACGACTGCGGCGTCGCGTGTGACCTCACGGCGATGCGCCAGGAGCGCACGGAGTACCTCGTGCAGCTCGGCGCGCGGCACCGCCCCGTGGAGAAGGAGCACCCGGTGGTGATGACCCCCGAGCAGCGGCGTCCGCGCGCGAGCTTCGACCAGGGCGTTGGGCGGCGGGTACGTCTGAGCTTTCGTCGCGTGGGCCGGGCCGCGTTTGCGTCGCACCTCGACCTCGTGCGCCTCGTGCCGCGGGTGTTCCGTCGGGCGGAGATCCCGATGTTCTACTCCCAGGGCTTTCACCCGAAGCCCGACATGACCTTCGGTCCCGCGCTCGCGCTGGGGATCTCCACCCTCGACGAGTACGTCGACGTGAAGCTCTCGGCCGACGTCGACTGCGCGGCCCTCCCCGCGCGGCTGCAGCCCGGCGCGCCCGACGGGCTCACCTTCGTCGCGGCGATCCCCCTGGGCGACCGCGACCCCACGCTCAACAAGGTCATCGACGGCACGCGCTACGTCGCCGCGGTGCCCTGGTCGTGGCTGCGCGCGCAGGGCCTCGACGACATCGCCGCGGTGCAGGCGCGGGTCGACGCGCGGCGCGCCGAGCCCATGGTGGCGGTGCGCAAGGTCGAGGGCATCGGCAAGAAGGTGGACGTCGGGGCGCTGCTGCTCGACGTCGCCGTCGACGCGGGCCACGACGCCATGGCCGCCGCGGGCTACGCGGGCGCGCTGCTGCCCGTGACCTTTCTGACCCGGGTCACCCCCAACGGCGCGGCGAAGCCCGCCGAGGTGCTCGACGGGCTGCTGGGCGTCGAAGAGGTCCCCGCGCGCTTCATCCGCGTGGCGCAGGGACGGCTCGACGAGCACAACACCCTGCGCCCGCCCCTGGACCTCGACGCCCACCGCAAGCCCCCGCGGGTGCGCGAGGTCGCGGCCGAGGTGGAGGCGACCGCGATCCCTTGATCCCGCGGTGCGCGCCGTGGCACCACTGCGGCGTGTCGAACCAAGTCACCCGCGGCATTCGCGTGACGGTGAAGAGCCGTTACCTCCCCGATCGCTCGACGCCCGCGCGCAAGGAGTACGTCTTCGCGTACACCATTCGCATCGTCAACGAGGGCGACACCAGCGCGCAGCTCCGCTCGCGCCACTGGGTCATCACCGACGGCGAGGGCAAGGTGCAGGAGGTCCGCGGGGATGGCGTGGTGGGCTCCCAGCCCCTGCTGCGTCCGGGGCAGGAGTTCGAGTACACCTCGGGCTGCGCGCTCCCCACGCCGCACGGCACCATGGAGGGCACCTACCGCATGGTCACCGAGGACGGCGACGAGTTCGACGCGGTCATCGCGCCCTTCTCCCTCGCGAAGCCGCACGCGCTGAACTGAGACCCATGGACGCGCCGCTGGTGATCCGCCGCGCGTTGGGCTCGCCGCGTGACGTCGAGCGCGTGGCGACCACCCTGCGGGGTCACGGCGAGCCCGTGGGGGATCACCTCGCCGCCTCCCTGCGCAGCGACCGCTGGGGCGTGGTGCTGCTGGCCGAGCGCGCGGGCGCGACGCAGGGCCTTCTCGTGCTGCGCTTTCTGCACGCCGTGGGGGCCGCGGCGGATGACCCGCCCGTGCGCGCCCTGGTCGACGGGCTCTGGTGTGACAACGGCGCCGTGCGCGTGGCGCTGCTCTCCGCGGCGCGGGCCGAGGCCGAGGGGCGCGAGCTCGCGTGGCGGGCCGACGACGCGCCCACGGTGATCCCCGCGGCGGTGGTGCCCGACGCGCCGTCGACTGTGACTTCGTTGCGGGTGGCCGAGGACGTCTCCCTCGCGTTCACCCCGGGCGAGCGCGGCCCGCGCATGGTCACCCGGTGGAGCGGCGCGACGGCGTTTCGCGCGCGCTGGGGAGACGACCTCCCGCGCGGGGCGTGGTCGGTGGACGGGTGCGTGGGGGCCGACGACGACGACGGCGACGGGCTGCGCTTCGACCCCGCGGGCCGCGCGCTGCGGGAGGTGTACCTCCATCGCCCGACGCGGGTGCGCGCCGACGAGGCGTTGCTCACCCGGGTGCGCGCGCTCGTGCCCCGCGAGGGGGTGCTGCGGCTGCCCGAGGCGGTGACGACGTTCACCCTCCCGCGCGCGCGCTTCGCGCTCTTCGACGTCTCCCTCGACGTGCTCGCGGCGTTCACCGATGCGCCGGGGGAGGGGGAGCTGCAGGCGGTGGCGCTCACCGACGCGCTCGCGCTGCTCTTCCTCGACGGCGCCTACGTGGGCTGGCGCGTGCACGACCCGGTGTCGCAGGCGCGTCCCATGGGCTGGCCCGACGTACAGGAGTCTCGCGCGCCCGCGCAGCGCGACGCCCTCGCGGCGCTGGTCCACGACTGGATGGCCATCGACGCGACGACGCGCCCGCGCCCCGACGAGGTCACCGACGAGGAGGAGATCGCGCACATGACCGCGCTCCGTGATCGCGCGAGATCCCTTGCAGCGCAAGGGGATGGGAGTGATCCAGGCGCAGGGGTGGCGCGTGACATCGGCGCGCACATCCACTGGAGCTGGGGCTTCTTTCGGGTGGGCGAGGGCTGAGCGGTGGGCGCAGGCCCGTGGCCGCGCCGCGGCGCGGGTGAGAGAGCGCCGCCCTGATCCGCGCGCACCCGCACGACACCGAGCTCAGGGACCTCGCGCGCAGGTGACGCGGGTGCGGAGGGTATAGGCCCCGGCGACGAGCCGCGCGCGCTGGCGCAGCACCGGGTGCGTCTCCATCCGGCTGTAGTCGTCGTAGTGCGGCGCAGACTCCCGCGCGGTCTCTACCATCACCCCGGTCTGCGTCGCCGCGCAGCGCGCACCCCCGACGGACCAGGTCCACGCGGCAGGGTCCAGCGCGCCGCGGAGATGCCAGTGCCACGCGACCTCGCGGGCGTCGCCGGTGACGTCCACCGTGTCCTCCACGACGAGCGCGTCGCCCTCCCAGGTGAGCGCGCGGGTGACCGTCACGCCGCCCTGGGAGAAGCTCCCCGCGAGGGGCCCGTCGGCGCGCATCGACGCGACCGGACCGGCCTCCGCGGCGCCGAGGTCCCGCGGGAGCACGCCCTCGACGGTGATGACGCTCGCGGCGTCGGCGCGCGCATACGGGGCGCGGCCGTCGTAGTCGCGGTAGCCCGACCCGCCAAGGACGAGCGCGTCGCCGACGACCACGTGCAGCGCGAGCACGTCCGGGCGCTCGTGGCCGACGCCCTGACGCGCGGTCGCGGGCTCGGCGTTCAAGAACGCGGCGACGGCTCCCGCGTCGGTGCGCCCGGTGCCCGCCGCGGGCCAGCGGTCCACGCGGGGGAGGCGCTCGGTGAGCGGCGGAGACGCCAGCGCGAGGGCCACGAGCGGACCGACGTTGACGGATCCCCCGGTGCTCCCGGTGGGTCCTGTCGGAGACCAGTGGGTGTACGCCGTTGCGCCGAGCACCCGCTCGAACAGCGGGGAGGGAGCGCCCATGAGACGGCTGTCGTCGGTGGGCACGAGCCATCCGCCGGGGGTCTCCATCGACGCGCCCCAACGGAGCACGTCGCGCAGGAGGGCGTCTCGCGAGGGGCGGGTCACGCGCCGCGGCGCGCGGGCGCAGGGCGCGAGGCGATGCCCGGGGCACGACACGCAGCGCGCGTCAGGACCCGTCCACGCGCGGTCCACGGCGTAGAGCGCGGGCGCGGCGGACTCGAAGCCGTAGGCGAAGTACGTGGTCCCCTCGGCCCAGCCCTGCGCGCCGCCGGTCTGCTGCGCGACGGAGCGGTCCATCAGCGCGAGGGCGTACCCGAGGACCTCGTCGTCGACGACGTCCGCCGGGGCGAGCATCGAGGCCGCGGCGAGGCCCGCGCCGAGGCGCATCCCGTGGTTGTCGTTGTGCACGGCCATGTACAGAAGCCCGCCGGACTGCAACCACGCGGCGACGCTCGCGACGGCGCGACCGAGGTGCGCGCGGCCCAGGGCGATGTCGTCGGTCGGGAGCGGGGACGCGGCGAGGAGGTCCGCCGCGGCGGCGAGGTCCACAAGGGAGGCGCCGAGGTAGATCGGGATCTCCGGTGCGCCGCGGAGCCAGTCGGGGGTGATCGCGCAGGCCGCGAGGGCGCCGAGGGCGGTGCGGGCCGCGGTGACATCGCGGTCGTGCCACGCGACGAGCGCCGCCGCGAGCGCGAGGGACGCGACGGTCTGGTACGCCGCGGAGCTCCCGGCGGCGAGCGTGGGCACCGTGCGCCGCGAGGACGTGCGGGCCTGCGCGAGCAGGGTCATGGCGACGGGTGCGGCGTCGAAGGGCGCGCGGAGGTCGTCGAAGCGCTGCCCCGGCGCGGCCACGGCGCTCACCCCCGCGGGGCGCGTCGCGCGAAGGGCGCGAAGGAGCTCCGAGGCCTCGGGCGCCGCGCACGCAGCGGGCGCGTCCACCGGGCCGGGCGGGACGTCTGCGAGCGCGGCGGGGGGGACGTCCGGTGGGGATGCGGGAGGCGCGTCCGTGCGCGCGACGGAGGGAACGTCGGTCCCCGCGTCGGGCGGTGCGGCGTCGCGCGGGGGCGTGACGGCGGCGCCGTCGCACGCGGTGAGCGCAGCGAGGAGCGTGAGGAGACGGCGGGCGCGCGGCATCGGCGCGCGATGGTAGATCGCCCGGACGGCGGTGGGGGGGCTGCAGAGATTCACCGCCGGGGATTCGCGGTGCTGTCGCCAAAGCGTCTGCGTCCCAGGCGGTTGCGACACACGCGGCCCTCTCACAGGGATCGCAACCCCATCGCGCCGAGATGAAGCACGGTGAGCCCGCCACGCACCAGCGGCGACCGTAGCGCGGAGAGCGACGCGGTGGATCAGTGCACAGAACCGGGCCGAGCGGGACGCGTGGATCATCGCCTCCGCGTCACGCCGGAACGCGACCACCGCGTCGCTGCGTCCGACGGGGCGGTCAGAAGCACGCCTCGTTGTCGACGATGCACTGGTAGCAGTCACAGGTGACCGGGTCGCGTTCGCAGCAGTAGCCCCGGCGGCAGCCGAAGCGGTCGCAGCGCGTGCACTGGGTGCCCTGGGTACACCCGCAGTTGCGCTCCGGCGGCGTCGTCGCCGAGCACGTGCCGTTGCACTGGATCGTTCCGCTGTTGGTCTGCCCGCAGGAGTTCGGCGCGCTCGTGCAGGGGTTGCCGAAGCCCGTGGGGTTCGGCGGCGTCGAGGCGGTGCAGTTGCCGCTGCAGTTGAGGGTCCCCGATGCGGTCTGTCCGCAGGCGTTCGCGGCACTCGTGCAGGGGTTGCCGAAGCCCGACGGGTTCGCGGGCGTTGGCGCCGAGCAATTGCCGTTGCACTGGATCGTTCCAGCGTTGGTCTGCCCGCAGGAGTTCGCGGCGCTCGTGCAGGAGTTGCCGAAGCCCGAGGGGTTCGGC
>JBILLI010000536.1:0-5466 GCA_044376155.1 Polyangiales bacterium | reverse complement strand
CGCGCGCTCGCGTGGAGCTGCGCCCGAAGCGCGAAGGACTGCGCGTTGTCGCCCACGACGCGCACGGTGTCGGCCGGGGCGAAGGCGCCGCAGAGGCTGGGGTCGTCGGCGTTGCCCTGAGCGGCGGCGCGCTCCCAGGCGAGGGAGACCTCGTTCCACGACGGCGCGCGGCGCGCGGACTGCCAGAGCGCCCCCAACGCGCCGAGGCTCAAGAGCTGTGCGTTGCCCCGGAGGTCCTCGGGGGACATCGCCGCGGCGGGGGACACGCCCCACCGGCGCAGGAGGGAGAGCGGCGCGTGGATCGCATCGGCCACGGCGTCGACGAGGCGCGTGGTGTTCACGCTCAAACCCGGTGCAGCGGGAGGTCGCGGCGGTAGTTCGAGGTGAAGAGCACCTGCCACACCGCCCCGTCGCTGGCGCTGGCGCCCGCGACGCAGAGCGCGAGGTAGTACTCCCACATGCGCTGAAAGCGCGCGTCGTAGCGCGCGGGGTCGAGGGTGTGGCGGTTCGCGCGATAGGCCGCGAGCCACGCCCGGGAGGTGGGCGCGTAGTGGCGGCCGACGTTCTCCACGTCGAGGATCCCGAGGCGCATGCGCTCGATCCACCCCGCGATGTGGCTCAGTGGGTTCTGGGTTGACCCCGGGAAGATGTATTTCTGAATGAAGGGGTCGTGGTCGTTGGTGGGCGTGACGCAGCCGATGGTGTGCACCAGCCCGTAGCCGCCGTGGCGCAGGAGCCGACGGTAGACCTCGAAGAAGTCCCGGTGCTCGCGGGGGTAGAGGTGCTCCAGCACGCCGCACGAGACCACGCGGTCGAAGGTGCCGCGGGCCTCGCGAAAGTCTCCGAGCTCCACCGAGACCCTGTCTTGCAGCCCCAGCGCGCGAATGCGCCGCTGCGCGAAGGCCGCGTGGTCGTGGCTGTTGGTGATCCCCCGGGCGGTGGCGCCGAAGTGCTGCGCGGCGTGGATCACCAGCGACCCGTAGCCGCAGCCGATGTCGAAGAGGGTCATCCCCGGCTCGACGCGGAGCTTGCGCAGCACGCGCTCGTACTTCTGCTCCTGGAGCTGCTGCGAGGTGTCTTCGGGGGTGATCTGGTAGCCGCAGGTGTAGCCCCGCGTGGGGTCCAGAAAGCTCGCGTAGATTTCGTCACCCACGTCGTAGTGCGCGCGCACGTTCTCGTCGGTGCCGCGCACGAGCTGCTTCACCCGCAACGCCGCCATGCGCGCCAGGGCTCGGGGGGAGCCGGTGACCTCGAGGTCCAGCCGGGCGCGCACGAAGGCCGTGAGCATGCCCTCCAGGGAGCCTTCGACCATCTCCCAGCCGCCGTCCATGAAGGTCTCGGCGAGGCCGAGGTTGCCCTCGGCGAGCACCCGCGTCGCGAAGCCCGCGTCGGTCACGCGCAGGGCGTGGACCTCACCGCCGCGCCCCACCGTGCGGGTCTCCCCCGGGCGCTCAATGCGCACCCGCGCGTCGTCGAGGCAGCGGTCGAGGAGCCCCAGGAGCAGGGCGGTGTCGTCGGAGTCAGAGCGCAGCATCGCGAGAGGTCCTAACGTCGTGCCGGGGTGGCGTCGGGGGAAGCGGGCGCGTGAGCTGGGGGGCGTCCCAGCGCCCGGAGGTGGCGGAAGTGCGAGACGAACGCCGCGCGCACCGTGGGCGCCTCGCGGTAGGCCACCCCGTGCCGCGCGCAGACCGCCCTCACCCGAGACCGGAGGGCGGGGTAGTGCACGCTGCACACCTGCGGAAAGAGGTGGTGCTCGACCTGGTGGTTGAGCCCGCCGCAGAGCCACGCCACCGCGGGCTGGTCACAAGCGAAGTTCGCGGTGGCGCGGAGCTGCTCGCGCATGAAGCTCCCGGGGAGAAGTCCGGTCGCGTCGGGCGTCGGGTGCTCCACGGTGTCGACCGCGTGCGCGAGCTGAAAGGTCATTCCGAGCGCGAAGCCTGCGGTCAGCAGCGTCACGAGATAGCCCGTGACGAACTCTCGCGGCGTCGGTTGAAGCACCCAGCACGGGATCACCACCGACCACAGCGCCGCCACGACCTTCGTCAGCGCCACGCCCAGCAACGCCGCGGCGCGGTGACGCTGCGGGTGGAACGGGCCGAGCGCCGGCTGACGCAGCAGCGCGACGTCGGTGTGCAGGTGCCATTTGATCCCCGCGAGGGCGTACGCGAAGGGCGCGTAGAGGAACTGCGCCCGGTGCCACGGCCGCC
The DNA here is from genome assembly GCA_044376155.1 of Polyangiales bacterium. GTDB lineage: Bacteria > Myxococcota_A > Polyangia > Polyangiales > JAWKRB01. The sequence continues at coordinate 3,259 of JBILLI010000536.1, read as the reverse complement.
ACGGAGCCCACGGCGCGAGGCGCAGCGCGGCGCCGAAATCAAGGTCGGGGTCGAGCCCGGGCACGTTGGTGAACGCGTGGTGCGTGGCGTTGTGCGAGCGCCGCCACACGTAGCTGCTGGCGCCCATTACATCGAAGGCCAGGCCCGCCAGGGAATTCACCCACGCGCGGCGAGAGAGCGCGCCGTGCAGCGCGTCGTGCCCGACGTTCATCCCCAGCGACGCGAGGCCGAGGCCCAGCGAGAGCGCCGGCGCCAGGCGCCCGACCCCCCGCGGGATCCAAGGCCCCAACAGCAGCGCGTAGCTACCCACGCAGACCGCGAGCGTCGCCAGCACGCGCAGCGCCGCGCGCGCATCGCCGCGACGGGATCGCCCCGCTCCTTCAAAGTACTCGGCCGCGGCGCGGCGCAGGTCGGTGGTGAGCGCGTCGTGCTCGGCGGGCTCGTACCTGCACCCCGTGACCATCGGAGACGTGATTTGCCCCAGCCCCAGCGTGGGGGTCAAGCGCGGATTTCGCCCATCGGTTGTGCCACCTTTGACGGGCGCGGCTGTGCGATCACTCAGGGTGATGAGCCCTCCCGACACTGACCTCCAGCGGGCGGCGACCGACGCGCCGACGCGCGCGCGGGTGGCGCTGCGGGCCGCGGCCTTTCTCACGCTGTCGTTCGTGATGTCAGCGAACGGCAACGTCCTGCCGCAGCAGTTCTTTCAGCGCCACCACGCCGCGCAGAAGTCGGTCTGGCTCGCGGGGTGCTTGCTGGTCGGGACCACCGCGGCGACCGTGGCGGTGTGGCGGGCGCGTCGCGGCAGCGCCTCGCGGCGCGCGATGCTCGCGACCCTCGCGGTGACCCTTGGGGCCGAGGGCGCGCTGCTCTTTCTGCGCGACGCTGGGGCCTACGTCGTGGTCAACGCGGCCGCGCAGTTCGGCGCGAACACGCTGACGAACCACGTCGACCTCACCGCCTCGGCCCGCGCGGGCGCCGCGCGACGCGGGGTGCACGACGCCGTGTCGAACCTCTCCCGCCTGCTCGGGATCCTCCTGGCGCCCTGGTTCTTCACGCGCTTCTACGCGCGCCGCGACGCCCTGCTGGGCGCGCTGGGGGTGGCCGGCGCGCTGGGCTTTGCCGCGGTGGCCGCGACCTTCGCGCCTCGCCCGACGCAGGGCCCTCGCCCCGACCGGCAGTCGGCGTCAGCCCCTTCGGCGCCGCTCACCTCGCGCGACCTCCTGCTCGCGGGCTACGCGGTGGCGCTCTACCTCTCGCTCTACCTCTTCGCCGCGAACGTGCTGTACCTCTTGCGCGACGTGGTGCACCTGGCCGACGCCGACCGGCGCGGCGGCGCGACGATCTCGGTGGTGTTCCTCGGCGCGTTGAGCACCAACGCGCTCGCCGCGGCGGCGCGCGCGCGGCGTCCACCAGACTCCCTCTCGACCCTCGCCCTCGCGGCCCCCGCGCTGGTGCTCTGCGGGGCCGCCGCGGCCCTGAGCGCCGGCGTGGTGCGCAGCCCCGGGGTGGTGCTGGCGGGGAGCCTCGGCATCGGGCTGACCTACGGCTTCTTTCTCGCCGAGGTGCGCGAGTGGTGCTCTCGCGGCGCGCGCGACGAGGGCAAGACGTCGCTCCTCACGCTCTTCAACAACATGACCAACCTGAGCTCCCTCGCGGCCTTCGGCACCATGCTCCTGCTGGCCCTCGCCTCGCGGCACCTCGGTCGCCCGGTCTTCGGTCCGCTGCTGTTGATCATTGGCGCGCTGCCCGCGCTGGCCCTCGTCGCGCTCGCCCTCGCCGCCCGACGGGACGAGGCGCGGTCGTGAGCGAGGCGCACGCCGCCCTCCGGCGAATGCTCGGCCCCGACGTCGCCGACGCGACGCTGGAGCGCCTGGTCGCGGCCTGCACGCGCCTCCGCGTGCGCGCGGGCGACACCGTGTGTGACAGCGCCGTCGACGTCGACGCGCTCTTCTTCGTCGGCGAGGGGACCATCGACGCCGAGCCGAGGGAGGGCGCGGGCGGGCAGGCGCCCCGGCGCGTTGAAGCGGGCGGTGTGCTGGGGGGGACGCGCGCGGTGGTGCCCGAGCTGCGGTGCGTGCGGGCGCGCGCGCGGGGCGACGGCTGGGTGCTGCGGGTCCCGCGGCGGGCGCTGGAGGCCGCCACCGCCGACGACCCCGCGGTGTTCGAGGGCCTCTCGGCGCTCTCGCACGCGGCCCTGCGCCGCAACCTCTTGCGCGACGCGCTGCCGCGGGTGCTGGGCGAGCTCGACGACGCGCTGCTGGAGGAGTGCGAGCGGCGCATCACCTGGGTCAGCGTCGCGCGCGGCGAGGCCGTGGTGCGTCAGGGCGAGCGCGCGGACGCGTGGTTCGTCGTCGCGACGGGGCGCTTGCAGGTCTTGCAAGAGGTCCCCGGCGGGGCGCCGCGGGTGCTCGGCGAGGTCGGACGGGGGGAGGGCTTCGGCGAGTCGGCGCTGCTCACGGGGGCGGTGCGTTCGGCCACGGTGATCGCGCTGCGCGACGCCGAGCTGATGCGGCTCGGCGCGGGGGATCTCGAGGCACTCGTCGAGGCCCGACCGGCCCTCGCGATGGGGGTGGCGCGGGAGCTCCTGCGCCGCACGCTGCACCCCGCGCGGCGCGGACGCGGCGACGAGACGCGCACGAACCTCTGCGTGGTGCCGCTGTCGCGTCGGGAGGGGGTTCAGGTCTTCATCGACGCGCTCGCCGACGCGCTCACCGAGCTCGGGCCCACGCTGCACCTCCGGGCGCCCGACTCGCGCGCCCGCGCCTCGCTCACCATGCCCCTCGACCAGCCCGAGGACCACCCCACCTGGTCTCGCTTCGTCTCGTGGCTCGACCAGTGCGCCGCGGGACATCGCTTCGTGCTCATCGAGACCGACGCGCACCCCACGCCCTGGACGCAGCGCGTGCTCCGCGAGGCCGACGAGGTGCTGCTGCTCGGCGATGCCCGCGACGACCCCACCCCCACCGAGACCGAGCGCGCGTGCCTCGACGACGGCGTCGCGACCTACCACGCGCGGCGCACGCTCGTGCTGCTGCACCCCGCCGACGCAGCGCTCCCCCGAGGCACCGCGGCGTGGCTCGACGCGAGGGAGCTTCACCGACACCTCCACGTGCGTGCGGGCCGCGAGGAGGACGTCGCCCGGGTGGCGCGCACGCTCGCGGGGCGCAGCGTGGGGCTCGTGCTGGGCGCCGGCGGGGCGAGGGGCTTCGCGCACGTCGGCGTGATTCGCGCGCTGGGCGAGGGGGGTGTGCCCGTG
>JBILLI010000560.1:0-5155 GCA_044376155.1 Polyangiales bacterium | reverse complement strand
TCGCCCTCGGGCTCGCTGATGGGCGTGTTCGGGTCGTTCATGATCTCGGTGATCACCAGCGCGCCCGCGGGGGGCGCGTCGGCGCAGGCGCCCGCGGTGCACCGCTGACCGACGAGGCAATACCCCGTGGGGTTGCCCGGGTGACACGGACAGCTCAGCCCCGTGCACGTCGGCCCCGTGTCGGTCACGGGCGGCACGTCGACCACGTCGCGCGCGGGCGGCACGTCGACGATGTCAGGGAGCACCACGTCGACGACATCCCGCGCCGGCGGCACGTCGACCACGTCGGGGCGGTCGAGGACCGCGGGCGCGTCGACCACGTCGGGGCCCGCGGCGTCGACCACGTCGGGGCCCGTCGCATCAAAGACGTCTTGCGGCGCAGGCACATCGGTCGACACCACGTCGGGCGCGGCGGCGGCGTCGACGACGTCGAGCGCGATCACCACGTCGGGCGCGACCACCACGTCGTCACCGCTCACCGCGTCGGGCGCGACCACCGCGTCGACCGTGACCACATCACCCGGGAAGGTCGGCGCCGGACGCAGCGCGTTCCACTCGTACGAGCAGCCGCCGAGGAGTGCGAGGAGCACCGCGAGGCCACGCTCAGAACGCACCGGCGACCCCCAGGGCAGACTGTGACGGATCGGTCCAGAGACGCACCGTCGGGCGCCCCGACGAGGCCTCGGTGACCGCGCGCGGACCGCCCACGGCGACCATGATCACCCCGGTCACCAGCAGCCCGATGCCCGCGCCGAGGCCGATGTTCGCGAGGTTCTGCCACTGCGCGCCCTCGTCGATGGCCGGCACGTTGCTCGCGGGGCAGCGGCCCCCGCGGCACGCGGTGACCAGCGCGTCGTAGCGCTGCTGCGCCTGCATCCCGAAGCCCACGAACATGCCGAAGCCCGCGAGGCCGAGGGCGCCCACCACGAATCCCGCGACGCGCACGCCGCCGCCGCGGGTCTGCGCCGAGGGCGTCGTGCCGACGGGGGAGACCCCCCGCGAGGGAGTCACCACGCCCTGCGGCGCAAGGGGTTGCATCCCGATCTCGATGGACGCGGTGGCGCCCGGCGACAGCCGCACGGACTGCCGGAAGGTGCGAAAGCCTGGCGCCTCGCCGACGACCTCGACGTTGCCCGGGTCAAACGCCAGGGCCACCCCGAGGGCGCCCGTCGAGACGCTGTGACCGCCGACGCGCACGGTGAGTCCGGGCGGCGGATCGATGGCGCGCAGGGTCATGCGCGCGACGCGCGCGTCGAGGGGGCTAAGCTCGCGCTGGGCGCGGTCGCGCGTGGCCTCGTAGCGACGGTCGGCGCGCGCGAGGTCCGAGGCCTCGTTGACGGTGCGGGTGAGCTCGTTGAAGGCGTCGGCGACCCGGTCGAGGCGCAGGAAGCAGAGGCCGATGTAGAGCCGGGTGTTGGGGCTGCGGTACAGCTCCAGCGACGCGCGGAACTCCTCCAGCGCGCCCGCCCACTCCGAGCGCTCGAAGCGCTGCCGACCGGCGTCGAAGCGCGCCTGCGCCGCCGCGGACTGGTTCGTCGCCGCGTTGGTCTCCTGCGCGCCGGCGCGCGCCGACACGAGAGAGAGCGCCACGGCGAGGGCCGCGGTCGGGAATCGTCGCGATGATCGTTGAGGGGACATTCAGATCGCTGTGGGCAGGTCGCTCTCGCGCGCAGCGGGAGGCGGAGTGGGGGCGGGCGTCTCCGCCGACGGGCGCGGCGCAGGCGCCGCGGGAATCGCAGGGCGCGTGGGCGCGCGCGGAGGCGCCACGGGGCGCACGTTCACCGCGGGGCGGGGAGGCGTCACCGCGCGGGGAGTCTCCTCGACGCGCGGCGGCGGCGCGGGCACGCTGTCGGTCTCGGGCGCGGGCGCCGGGACCATCGGCGGAGGTGCTGGGACCATCGGCGGAGGCGCCAGGGCCGGAGGGACCGTGGGCGTGAGGGCCGGCTGACTCGCCGCTGGGGTCGGGGCCTCGGGCGCCGTGAAGCGGTAGATCAACAGCCCGAGCACCACTCCGACGCCCACCACGAGCAGCAGGAGCAGCGCGCGCGACGAACGGCGCGGTGGCATCGACGGGGTCGGCGCGGGGGCGCGCGAAGGCGTGCGGGGCGGAGGCGCAAAGGCCAGAGGCTCGGGCACCAGCATCGCCGAGGCGGGCGGTGGGGTGATGCTCGCGAGCGTCGGGGCTTCGGGGTCGACCGGCGGCGGCGCGACCGCGAGGTGATCCATCGGAGGCGGCGGGACCGCGAGGTGATCCAGGGGAGGCGGCGCGACCAGGGAAGGGAGGGTCGTGGCCGCGGGCTCGGGCACCGCAGGCTCGGACGGGGCGTCGCTCACCCGTGTCGGGAGTGGGGGCGCCGGGGTGTCGGGGCGCGAGGTCTTGCGCGTCGGCAGCGCGGGCACCGCCGCGCGCGGCAGCGACGGCAGCGACGGGCGGGGCGCCTCGGACTCGGCCGCGAAGGGCGAGGTCTGGAGCTGCGTGGGCGCTTCGTCCCCCGCGGGAGGGGGCGGCGGGGCGCTGACCGTCGCGATGCTGTGCACCCCCGACGGCGTGTTCGACGGGGCGCCCGAGGAGGGCGACGGCGGCACCGAGCTGCCGCGAAACACCGGCAGGTCGCGCGTGGTCATCGCGCGGCGGCGCTGCTTGACCTCGGTGAGCTTCTCCGAGGCGATCTCCCGCACGTGCCGCGCGACCTCCCGAGGGGTCGCGATGCCCAGCGGAATCGCCGCGACCTCGAGCGCGTCGGCGAAGTCGGACGCGGTGTCGAAGCGGTCGTCGATGTTGCGCGCGAGGGCCTTCGCGAGCACGTCGTCGAGCGCCGTGGAGTACTCCGGATCGATCTCGCGAAGATGCAGGATGGGCTTGTTCAGCAGCCCCTGAAGCACCTCGGCGTCGGTCTTTCCCGGGAACAGCCTCCTCCCCGTGAGGCACTCCCAGAGCACCGTGGCGGCCGAGAACACATCCGTGCGGCGATCGATGGGCAGGTCGTTGGGCTGCTCCGGCGCCATGTACGAGAGCTTGCCCTTCACGATCCCGTCGCGGGTGTTCGCGATGCGCTCCTCGGCCTTGGCGATGCCGAAATCCGTGATGCGCGAGATGCCGTCGGCGCCCACGAGGATGTTCTGCGGAGACACGTCCCGGTGCACCAGCTTCAGCGACGCGCCGAGGTCATCGACCAGCTCGTGGGCAGCGTGCAGACCGCCCAGGATGTCCAGCATGATCCGCACGGTGATCCCCACCGGGATGCGCCCGTTCTGGTCGCGCGCCGCGCGGAACAGCGAGAGCAGCTGGTCGCCCTCGATGTACTCCGAGACGATGTAGAGCCCGTCGGACTCGTGCACCAGGTCAAGCGTGCCCACCACGTTCGGGTGGTGGATGCGCGCCGCCAGCCGCCCCTCGTCGAGGAACATCTGCACGAAGGTCTCGTCCTTCAACAGATGGGGGTGCAGGTACTTGATCGCGACGAGGCGCTGAAAGCCCGCGACCGAGAGCGCCCGGCCCAGGTACACCGTGGCCATGCCGCCGGTGCCGAGCTCGGCGATGATCTCGTAGCGACCGAGCCGGGTGCCCGGCACGATGGTGTGCGGCGGCGGGAGGGAAGAGTGATGCGGCATCGGGGGGGCCTCGCCCACGGCGGCGAAACCTACCATCACCTACAGCGGCTTTGCACGCCGCGCCCGGCGGTTTCGCGGGACGTTCGCGTGACAGACGAGAGCTCTGGCGGCGAGAAGTGGCGCGCGCGGGCGGAGCCGGGATAGCGTGGGGGTCGCATGGAAGAACGATCGTCGAAGGGGCCCGACGCCGACGGCGGCGAGAACCCGCGGCAGAGCTCCGAGGTGCTGGAGAACCTCTGGAACGGGGTGGAGGCCACCATCGAGGGGTCGTTCCTGTTCCGCTCCCTGGAGGAGGACGCCCGCCACGACCTCGTCGACCGCGGCGTGCTGATGGTCTTTCCCGCCGGGCGGGAGATCTTGCAGGAAGGCTCGGATGGGGATGACTTCTACCTCGTCGACCGCGGCGTGGTGGAGGTCACCACCGCGGTGGGCGAGAGCCAGGTGGCCCTGGGCACCCTGCAACGCGGCGGGTTCTTCGGCGAGGTCGCGATGCTCACCGGCCGCGCTCGCACGGCGACGGTGCGCGCCCTCACCGACGTGACCCTCGTGCGCTTCGACAAGCGCGACATCGACGAGGTGCTCGACCGCGCCCCGGCCGCCCGCCGGCTCATCGAGGCCATGGTCGAAGGCCGCGCCCGCAGCGCCGCCGAGAAGATCACCCGGCACCTCTCCACCATGCCGCCGGAGGGCGGCGGGACCCCGGGGGAGTGACCCCCCTCACCATCACCCTCCACCCCTTCGACGAGGCCGAGGCCGTGGGCACGGTGTACCCCGCCGTCGTGCGCGGCGACGAGCGCCTCGCCCGGGCCTTCGACGCCCCCGGCGCCGCCGACGTCGCCGCCCGCTGGCTCCCGCGGATGCGCGACGCGTGGGCCGCCCTGCGGGAGGGCGACGGTGACCCCTGGGCGTGCGCGGTGAACTTCGCCGTGGGCGTGCTCGCGGGCTTCTCGCACCCCGTGTACTTCCTCGGCGACCTCGGGCTCTCGTACTGGCGCGGCGTCGGCGAGTGTCCGCTGCGGCCGTACACCCGCTCCATGGCCGTGCTCGCCGCCCGGGTGCCCGAGCTCGGCGCGGCGGTGAGCGAGATCCCCGACGGCTTCGCGGGGGCGGGCAGCGCGGGGGCCTTCGTGCCCGCGACCAGCGTGGTGATCCTGCTGCGCGAGCTCGAACGGCGCCCGTGGATCTTCGCCGACCGCCTCACCCACACGGGCTACGACGCCGTGACGGCGCTCGCCACCGTGCTCGAGACCCTGCACTACGCCCGCGCGCGACACCTCGGCGTGCTGGAGCTCACCAACGCCGTCGACCCCGCCGAGCGCCTCGCGATGTTCCCCGCGGCGCACCTGCGCGGCGCGTGGGGCGCGGGGCTGCTCCCCGAGTCTCGCGCCCGCATCGAACGCGCACTCGCGGCCGACGCACGCCGCTGACGCCTTTGCTACCGTGCGCGGCGATGCACCGCGCACCGCGCACCGCCCTCGCCTTCACCCTCGCCGCCTCCCTCGCCCACGCCCAGGGGCTCCCGGGCGAGCTCGCGCTGCCGGGC
>JBILLI010000535.1:0-5496 GCA_044376155.1 Polyangiales bacterium | reverse complement strand
CAACCGGAGAGAGGACCACGAGGCCCGCTTCCAACGCGAGCAGCGCGCCGCACCACGGGCCGCGCACGCGCACCACGACGTAGCTGAAATCCCGGGTCTCTTCGTCGAGCTTGGCGCGCATCCATGCCGCGTCGCGGGGGGCGCACCAGGGGAGAAACTCGGGCCAGTCGTCGCCCTCGCGGCGGTGCACCGACCCGTGAAGGTGAAACACCGCGGACCACCCGCGGGGCTCCAGCGCGTCGAGGAGCGCGCCGAGCCAGCGGTCGAGGGCGCGTCGGCTGTCGATCTCGGCGACCATGAGGGTGATGGCGTCGCGGCGGGGCTCGGCGGCGAGGAGCGCGCGGGCGAGGGCGGTGCGGTAGCGGGCGTCGGCGGCGAGGGCCTCGTCGAGGAGGTCGTCGGCGGCGCCGCGCTCGAAGGTCGCGAGGGTCATGAGTTCTTCGACGTCGTGGAGGGCGGCGCGGTGGGTCTCCAGCGCGTTCCACACCGTCGCGAGGTGGTGGTGCTCGGTCTGGAGCGTCGCGACCTCGGTGGCCGCGGCGGCGTCGTCTCCCGAGGCGCGCCCGTGGTCGAGGCTCGCGACGAGGTAGTCGAGCTGCTCGCGCAGGGCGATGACCCGCGGGAGCCGCAGCGCGCCGTCGGCGAAGCGACGCAGCGCGCCCACGCGCGCCGAGGCCGACTGCGTGTGGCCCAGGGTGGTGGCGCGGCGGGCGAAGAGGCGTACGCGGAGGGCGCCGTGGAGGTGGTCCCCGGCGACGAAGGCGCCTTCGAAGGGAATGATATCTTCTTGCGCCGCAAGCACATGGATCGCACACAGGCCCGGCGGCAGCGTGGCGAGGGCGCGGGCGAGGGGGGCCACGAGGGCGTCTTCGAGGTGCCGCCGCAGCGCGCGCGCGCCGTAGCGCGGGGACCAGGCGTCGTGCACGAGCGCGTCGAGGGCGGCGTCGGAGAGGTGCAGTAGGACGTCGCGTCCGCCGAGCCCGCGGCGCGCGCGGAGGCGGGTGAGGGCGATGCTGGCGACCTCGCGGAGCTGCGCGCGGTCGAGGGGCTGAAAGGCCACCACGCGGTCGAGGCGGTTGACGAACTCGGGGCGAAAGGTGCGGTCGACCTCGCGGGTGTAGTGCGCGGTGGCGTCGGGGGTGCTGCCGCCGAAGCCCGCGCTCTCGCGAAATCCCGTGGCGCCGAGGTTGCTCGTGAGGATGATCAGCGCGTTGTGAAAGTACGCCGTGCGCCCGCGGGCGTCGGTGAGCCGCGCCTCGCCGCACACCTGCAGCAAGAGGTCGAAGACCGAGGGGTGGGCCTTCTCGACCTCGTCGAGGAGCAGCACGCAGAAGGGTGACTCGCGCACGCGGCGGGTGAGCAGCCCGTCGCCGCCGTCGACGCCGCGAATGAGACGGTCCGCGGCCTCGAGGTCGGTGTACTCGCTCATGTCGAAGCGCAGGAGCTTGTCTTCGTGGCCGAAGAGCAGCTGCGCGAGCCCCCGCGCGAGCTCGGTCTTGCCCACGCCCGTGGGACCGACGAAGAGCAGCGTGGCGAGGGGACGTCCCGCGGGTTGGAGCCGGGCTTTCACCACGCACACCACCTCGGCGACGCGGCGCACGGCCTCGTCCTGCCCGATGACCCGCTGTCGCAGGGCGCGCACGACGTCGTCGAGGGCGAGGGCGCGGTCGTCGCGGAGCAGAAACGCCGGCACGCCGCTCTGCACGGAGAAGTGCTCCTGCGCGTCCTCGGGGGTGATGGCGGGAATGACCCCGTCGCGCCCGGGGGGACGGGTGTTTTCGTGCAGGGTGCGCAGGGACTCGTAGAGCTTGAAGAGCTTTCCGGGGAAGGCCTGGTAGGGGAGGTAGCGCTCGGCGAGGTCGACGAGGGTGAGCACGGCGTCGTCGCGGAGGGCGGCGCGTCCTTCGCGGGCGCCGAAGGGGAGGTGGGCGCGCAGGGCGGCGGCCGAGGCGTCGGCGCTCAGGGGGTCGACGGTGACGCGCGAGAAGCACGCGAGGAAGGCGCCGTTGCGGCGCTCGGCGCTGTCGAGGAGGTCGGCGCGGAGCTCACCGAGCACGCGCACGCGGCCCTCGTCGAGGTAGGGGCGCAGCGCGTTGGGGATGTCGACGTGCCCCGTGGCGCGGTCGGAGAAGAGGTCGCCGAGGTTGTCGAAATAGAGCACCGCGTCGAGGGTCTCGGCGGCGAGCATCACGCGGCGCACGCGCTCCTCCCACTGCCCGAAGCCCGACATGCCCGCGATGAGCTGCGCGCCCGACACGCTCCACGCGCGGGCCTCGGGGTCGCGCGCGAGGCGCTCGGCGAGCCAGCGACGCGCGAGGGCGCTCTTGCCCGCGAGGGTGGGTCCCTGGAGGAGAACGCTGAGACGGCGCGGGCCCTCCATCAGCGAGGCGAGGCGCTTGAGGGCGTCGTCGCGTCCGTGGAGGGGCGCGCTGCGACGGGAGGACTTGCCGTGCAGGGGCATGGCGACGGTGTCGAGGAGGTCCTGGGCCTCCTGGCGGCGGAGCCGGTCGCGGGCGGCCTTGAGGCGCGAGAGGGCCTTGTCGGCGGGCGTGCGCTCGGGTCGCACGACGTCGACGTCGAGGGTGAGCAGGTGTTCGGCGCGCGCGGGGAGCAGGCGGAGGTATTCCTCGGGCGGGAGTTCCATGGCGCCCACGAGGCGGGTGACCTCGGCGCGCACGCTCTCGTCGAGCGACTCGTCGTCGCGCAGGTAGAACGTGTGCCGCAGCGGGACCACGATGACCCACGCGTGTTTGCCGTCGGGCACGACGACGCACGGGACGCGCAGGGGCGTGTCGATCTGGATGCGCCGCGGGAGGTCCTCGCGGGGGAGGAGCACGTCGACCTCTTCGAGGCGCGCGCGCTCGGAGACCGCGAAGCGCGCGACCTGCTCCGCGGGGAGGAGCGCGAGGTGCTCGGAGAGGAAGAGCCGGAGGTCGGCCGTGGCGACGCCGTCAGGGCCGTACGCGGCGAGCTGCGGCGCGTTGATCGGCGCGACCGTGCAGCGGCCCGAGGGGAGCCGTCGCAGCAGGGCGATCACGCGCATCGCGAGCGCGTCGCTCAGGGGAGCACCGGGGGGCGGCGAGGTCATGCGCGCGGAGGATGCCACGGGTCGCGGCGGGGGGATGTGGGGTGAGGGGGAGCCGTTCAACGCGGTGGATCCGTTCGGCACACATCTCTGGAACGCGCTTGATTTTTTGGTGAATTCGCGGCGCGTGGCCCCCTTCCCCGGCCCTTCCCCCGCTTCGGGGGAAGGGTGGAGAACCGCTGTCTCCGCGATGGTCCAATCGTCTCAGAACGCTTGGCGTGCAACGCTCTTTGCCTCACATCGCCCGTCTTCCATTCGCGTGGACCATTCCCAAGGCGGCGGTTCGCCACCCTTCCCCCGAGGCGGGGGAAGGGCCGGGGAAGGGGGCCACGAGACGCGAATTCACCCAGAGATCATGCACATTCCAGAGATGTGTGCCGAGCCGAGCCACCGCGTTGAACGGCGCCCCCCTGCGCGCCCCACATCCCCCCGCCGCGCCCGCGTCCCCCGCGGATGAGATCACCGCGTCCCGCCACGACGTCGTCGCCTCCGACACGCGCGGCCGCGTTCCTCGCGGTCCTCCACGACGTCGCGCTCTGAAATTCTCCCGGCCACGGCCCGTGCGTCCCGCCCTGCCATCACGCCACGCGGCCCACGCGGTTGCGACACGCGCGGCCCGTGCGGTCGCCAAAGCCTCTGCGTCCCAAGCGGTTACGACACGTGCGGCCTCTTGCATCGACCGCGCGCAGCCCCGTCGCACGCCGCGATGCCGCGCTGGGGACTCGCTGCGCAGCGACGGCGACCGCATCGCGCCGAGGGAGGCGCCGTCGACGAGCGCGTGGGCAGCGGCCGACTGGCACGCAAAGAGCGACGCGGTGGAAGAGCGCACGGAACGCGGCCGACCGGGGCGCGGAGAGGGGCACGGAGGAGGAGCGCGGTGGTTGCGGCCGACCGGGGCGCGGAGAGGGGCGCGGTGGAGGGACGCGCGGGCAGCGGCCGACCGGGGCGCGGAGCGCGGGGTGGTGGAAGAACGCGGGGGACGCGACCGCACGGGGCGCGCGAGAGCGACGTGGGCGATGAACGCGAGGAACGCGGCCATACGGAGCGCGTGGAGAGGGGCGCGGTAGAAGAGCGCGAGGGCCGCGGCCGACCGGGTCGCGTCGGCGCGAGGTGGTGGAAGAACGCGAGGGACGCGGCCGGGAGGGGCGCGCGGAGAGGGGCGTGGAGGAGGAACGCGAGGGTTGCGGCCACGGGATCGCCGCGCCGCGCGAGGCTCGCGACCACCTCGATGCCGAACCGCGACGGGACCACGAGGACGTCTTCGCCGCGTCGGACGCCTTCGACGACGGCACGGGCGCTGGCGTGGTGGACCTCGGAGGGGCGCGCACGGCGCATCACGACGCTACGGGCCGCTGACGGTGAACGCCGTCGAGCCATAGGTGCAGAGCATGCTCTGGCGGCGTCGGTTCGCCTCCGCCCCGCAGGCCGCGTTGCAGTCGCCCATGATCGGCAGATCGCCCAGCCGCGTCAGGGTCCACGGCTGGCTGGGGGGGACGTTCTCGTGCGCCGTGCAGAACGCGCCGCGGACGGGGGGCGTCGCGGTCCTCGAGGCGATGGTGGTGGAGCCCCACACGCAGGTGGTCGCGCCGCCGAACACCAGCCCGATGATCTCGCATTGGAGCAGGCAGTTCTCTTGAATCATCCCGTCACCGACATACTGCGAGGGCATCCCGCGGGTCTCCAGCGTACAGGCCGCGGTCGGCGCGCGGGCGGGCGTCGGCGTCGGCGTCGGCGTCGTGGCGCCGCCGGAGCCCTGCCCCAGCACGCCAACGACAGCCGTCGTCTGCCCCCAACGGCAGACGAGGGAACGCCGCCGTGACGTGGACGCATCCCGGCAGGAGGCGTCGCACTCCGCCCGCGTCTGGGTGCCGAAGGTCATCATGTTCCACGCGACCTCGCCCCCCACGTTGTCGCGGGCGGAGCAGTAGTGACGCTCCACGCCCCCGACAGGCTGCGGCGGCCCTGCCCCGAAGCTCGCGGTGATCGGCGCGCCGCCCCACTCGCACGACATCGCGCCGCTCAGCTCCCAGACCATGACCGAGCATTGGGATTCGCAGTTCGCGCGGAGCATGGCGGGGTAGCTCAAGGTCGACCACGACGGCCCCGATCCCGTTGGACGCAGGACACACTCCGCCGTCGATGACGGGTTCGGGGGCGGCGCCGTCGCGGTTCCTGGTGACGGGACCGAGAGGCGCGGAGGGGGCGGAGGGGGCGGAGGGGGCGGAGGGGGCGGAGGGGGCGGAGGGGGCGGAGGACGAGACGGCGACGTGGAGATCGAGGAGACCCTCGTGCCCCACGTGCAGAGGACGGGCTCGTTCCGCGCGGTCGCTTCGGCGTTGCACGCGGCCTCGCACTCGGTCAGCGTCCTTCGGCCGAAGGTTCTCGTGCGCCACGCCACGCCCGGCAGCGCG
>JBILLI010000534.1:0-5542 GCA_044376155.1 Polyangiales bacterium | reverse complement strand
ACGCCACGGGTGAGCTCGCCGACCAGGACCTGCGCCTGATCAACCTCGCCGTCGAGCGCGGTCGCGCCGTGGTCATCGGGATGAACAAGGTCGACCAGCTCACCTCAGACCAGGAGCGCAAGGCCATCGCCGCCGCTCACGACAAGATCTCCTTCGCGCCGTGGATCCCCGTGGCGAAGCTCTCGGCCAAGGCCGGGCGCGGCACCACCTCGCTGCTCAGCCTCGTCGACCGCGCCTTCGAGGCGCACGGCAAGCGCATCGGCACCGGGGAGCTCAACCGCTTCTTCGAGGAGGTGATGGAGCGCCACCCCCCGCCCACGAACCAGGGCAAGGCCGTGCGGGTGTATTACATCTCCCAGGTGGGCACGCACCCGCCCCGCTTCGCCGCGGTGACCAACTGGCCCGACGCCGTCGCCACGAGCTACGAGCGCTACGTGCAGAACCAGCTCCGCGAGCGCTTCGGCTTCGACGCCGTGCCCGTGCGCATCAGCTGGCGCCCCAAGCGCCGCAAGGGCGACGAGCCGACAGCGCCGTGACCTCGTCCCTGTTCTGGTAGTGTCCCGGGGGACCGATGGACGCAACGCTGCAAGAGGGCGCCGTGCTGGGCGGGGACTACCGCATCGTGCGGCCCCTCGCGCAGGGCGGCATGGGCGCGGTGTACGTCGTGGAGCAGCTCTCCACGGGCAAGCAGCGCGCGATGAAGGTGATGCTCCCGGGGCTGGTGCGGGACGCCGAGCGCCGCGCGCGCTTCCTCGCCGAGGCCAAGATCTCCACGCGCATCGAGAGCGACAACGTCGTCGAGGTGCTCGGCGCGGGCGTCGATGAGGCCACGAGCACCCCGTGGATGGTGATGGAGCTCCTCGAAGGAGACATCCTGCCCGCGGTGCTCACGCGCTACCCCACGGTGCCCCCCGACGGGGTGCTGGAGATCGTCGGGCAGCTCTGCGACGCCCTCGGCCGCGCGCACCGCGTGGGGATCATCCACTCCGACATCAAGCCCGACAACGTGTACATCGCCGTGTCGCGCCGACGGGGGGTGCCCTTCACCGTGAAGGTGCTCGACTTCGGCATCGCCCGCCTGGTCTCCGACGAGAAGCGCGCCGCGCGGGTCACCACCCCCATGGGCTCGCCCCTCTGGATGGCCCCCGAGCAGACCACCCGCGGCTCGGAGATCACCACCGCCACCGACGTGTGGCCCCTGGGACTCCTGGTCTTTCGCATGCTCTCGGGCAAGGCCTACTGGCGCACGGCGAACCTCCCCGACGACCAGGTGAACCTCGCGGCGCTGGTGATGGAGATCCTCGTGCACGAGCTGCCCAGCGCGTCGCAGCGGGCCCGGGAGCTCGGCGCGGGAGCCCTCCCGCCGGGCTTCGACGCGTGGTTCTCGCGCTGCGTGGTGCGCGACCCCGCGCAGCGCTACCCCGACGCCAACCGCGCGTTCTCGGAGCTCGAGGTCGCGCTCAAGGGCAACACCGCGCCGCCGCCCGACCCACGGCCCTCGATGCCGCAGTACGTGCCGCCGTACACCGCGACGCAGATGGGGGCGCTGCCCCACACGGGCGTGGCGCCGACGAACGCCGCGGCCTACGCGAACACCGCGCCGGGGCCGAACTTCGGCACGATGACCACGGGGCAGGGCGGTCCCGGGCTGTCGGCGGGCGCGCGGGTGATGGCCGCGCCCTTCGGCAACAGCCTCATGCCCGGCACCATCGTGGAGGTGAATCAGCTCGCGGGCCTCGCGCGGGTGCGCTTCGACAGCGGGGCCGAGGCGTGGATGGGCACGGCGAACATCCGCCGTTGATCAGGCGACGAGCGACTCGCGGGTGACGTCGTTGGCGGGAGGCACCTCGAAGGAGAGCTGCGCGGGGATGGCGACGCGCACCAGCGTGCCCGCGCCCGGCGCGCTGTGCACCTCGACGCGCCCGCCGAGCTCCTCGCACGCCGCGCGCACGGCCGACATGCCCACGCCGCGGCCCGAGACCTGCGAGACCTCGTCGCGGCTGCTGATCCCGTCGGTGAAGAGCAGGGTGTTGTCGTCGCCCGTGATGCCCTTCGCCTCGGCGCGGCGGCGCAGGGCCTCGCGGTCGATGCCCCGACCGTCGTCACGCACCTCGACGACGACCGTGTCGCTCTCTTCGTAGGCGCGCAGCGAGAGGGTCATGCGCGGGGGCTTGTGCGCGGCCTCGCGGGCCTCAGGGGCGTCGACGCCATGGTCCACCGCGTTGCGGATCACGTGCACCAGCGACGACCACACCCCGCGCCAGCGCGCGCCCGAGACGCGCAGGTCGCAGTCCTCGACCACCACGTCGACGTGGTCGTGGCCGAGGTTCTGCGCGAGGCGCCGGGCCTGCTTGGCGAGGGACTCCATCCGGGGCTTCACCGGGTCGAGCAGCCAGCGCTCCATCTGTCGCAGCAGGGCGACCTCGGTGAGCTGCCGCGACGCGAGGCTGTCGCGCACGTCGAGGAGCTCGCGGCGCGGGAGCGAGACCTTGCCCCGCTGACCCGGCCCCAGGGCCTGCTTCACCATCCCCAGGAACTCATCCCAGTGCGCGCGCAGCGCGGCGACGTCCTTCGCGACGAGCGCGCCCGACTCCTCTGCGCGGTCTTCGAGCGCGTGGCACGCCGCGGCGAAGCGCAGCAGCCCGGTGACCGCCGCGTTGCCCTTGACTGTGTGCAGCGCGCGCTTGCGGTCCGCCTCGCTGCGAGACTCGTTGGCGACCTCGTCCAGCAGGCGGTTGGTCTCCTCGATGAACGAGAGAAAGCCCTCGCGGTCGGTGACCGCGCGTCCGAAGGCCGCCACCACCTCGCGCTGCTGCGCCTCGCTCTCCTCGCGGGCGAGGCGCTCGGTGATGTCGGTGATCACCAGCAGCACCTTCGCCGCGGCGCCCTCTTCGACGGGGCGGTACTGCACCTCGAAGGTCTGCGCGCCCACCACGAGGCGCCCCGGGAGCTGCGCGAGGGCCACGTCCATCGGGAGGACGTCTTCGAAGACCGGGTCCCACGCGAAGCGGAACCACCCCGCGCTGGCCGGGGCCGCACGGTCGAGCACGTCGAGCAGGGTCTCGCCCGGGGCGCAGGGTCCGAACCACAGGTCGAACACCGTCGCCCGCTCAACAGGGATCACCGCGCTGCGGTCGAGGAGCAGAAAGCCCTGCCCCACGTTGTCGAGCACGCGCCGCAGGTCGGCGTTGCGCGCGTCGAGGGCCGCGGTGCGCGCCTGCACGATGCGGTCGAGGCCGATGACGTTGTCGAAGAAGCTCCGGGCCACGTAGACCGCGCCGACGCTCTCGAGCACCACGAAGAGCGCGTGCACCAGCACGGCCCACACCGGCGCGTCGTAGTTGAAAATCGCCTGGGGGTAGAGCGCCCACAGCGCCAGGTGGTGCAGCGCCACCGTCACCGCCGCGGTGATCACCGCCATGGGGTCGCCGAAGACCGAGAGCAGCGCGAGCAGCACGAAGAAATAGAAGTGCATCTCGATGGTCATCGGGCCGCGGCCCGCGGTGACCAGGATGGCCCCCATGGCCATCGCGGTGATGCCGTACACCGCCGACATGTGCCGGGGGTTCGTGATGGCCCGCTTCGCCAGCACCGGGCCGAGCAGCGTGAGGCCCGAGAGCGCGGCGATGAGCAGGGGCTGCGTGCCGTTGAAGGCCGCGATGAGGGTGAGCACCGGCACGTGCGCGACGAAGAACCACCAGGCCACCGAGTGCGTGCGCGCGAGGTGCGCACGCTCGAAGGGGGTGATCTCGGCGGGGAGGAAGAGGTAGTCCTTGAGCTTCACAGCGTTTCAGTTCCCTTCAGGGTCGGGCGTGGCGGCGCGGAGGCCGATGGGGTCCAATCGCGCCTGCAGCCGCGCGCTCACGGGGCAGCCCAGCGCGGGCATGCGGCGCGGTCGACGGCCCATGGCCACCGCGCGGATCACCTCGGGGTCCTCGGGGCGAGACGCCTTCGCGCGGCGGTATCCGCCCGCGTAGCGCACGACGCCGTCGCCGTCGGTGACCACCAGCAGCGGCGCGGCCTCCATGCGCCAGCGGCGCAGGAGATCCTCATCGGTGATGGCGAGCACGCGAAAGCCCCGGGCGCTCACCCGCGCGCGGTGCGCCGGAGCGTCGCCCACGAGCAGCACCACCTCGTCGACCCCGGGCATCACCCCGCGATGTGCGAGGTGCGCGAGGATCATCTGCGAGCACCGGCAGTCGGCGTAGAGGGCGTGCACCGCGAGGGGGCGGCCGGGCGTGCGCAGGGAGGCCACCGCGCCGCGGAGCCGCGGGTCCTGCGGGTCGGGCACGGGCAGCGCGGCGACGTGGGTGGCGAGCGCGAAGCTCCCGAGGAGCACCATCGCCAGCGCCCAGACGCCCAGCAGTGCCTTGGCGCCCCATCGACGAGGTGATCGCATCCGGGGAGCCAACGGCTCCGTCGCGCGTCGCTTGAATCCGGCCGCGGGCGGGGTGTGGCGGGCGAAGGCGCTCCCTCAGGAGACCGGCACGGCGCAGCGGAGCGCGCGGGGCGTGCCGTCCTGGGGGTTCATCACCCGCGTGGTCTCTCCCTCGCGAAAGGGCGCGCCGTCTTTCAGCACCGAGCACCGCACCTGCTCGGGTTGCCACCCGCAGGAGAGGGGGATGTCGACCTGCAGGTCGAGGTCCGTGCCACCCGTCACCACCCGCGGCGCCGAGCGCCAGGGGAGCGGGCGGGTCTCGGTGGTGGCCTGGTCCCCCGCCACCGCGCGGATCTCCACGGCGCAGAAGCCCGGCCCCTCCACCACGAACTCGAACGACCCCGACACCTGCGAGCGCTGGTAGCGCTTCCACCCCTGCCACGCGCCCACCACGACCACGGCGAGGAGCAGCAACTGCTTGATGCGATCACCCATGGCGAGACGCTATCACCGCCGCACGGTGGTGCGCTCGCGCGCGTCGGCCTCGACCTCGGCGCGGCGAAAGGGCAGCGGGCGGTAGGTGCCCGCGCGCCAGTCGGCGTCGGTGTTGGACCAGTACGGAGAGCTCGGCTCGCCCACGTTCCCGCGGGGGAAGTTCACGGTCGCCCGAGGGGTGCCGTCGTCGTCGAAGGCGACCACCATGCGGTACACCGCGCCGCCCCGCGACTCGTGGAACATCTGCGGCTCCCCCGCGGCGTTGAAGAACGGCGCCTGCGAGACGTTCACCGTGCCCACCGACCCCGAGGTCTCGGCGCTGCCGCCGTCGTACGCGCCGGGGTTCGCGAAGGTCGCCGCGAAGCGCGAGCGGTGCAGGTCGCGCCAGCGGTAGCGATCCGGGGTCACCCCCCCGAAGCGGGCGCGGAGCCACGCGCGGGTGTCGCTCAGCGCGCGAAGGAGCAGCAGGTCCCTGCCCTCGCGCATGAAGCGCGCGGCGTCGGGGAAGCGCTGGTGCAGCACCTGCGCGGCCATCTTCAAGATGTACACGGGCTCGCGGGTGTGGATCGCGCCGAAGAAGGTCCCGAGCTCGTCGCCGACGAACTGCTTCGCGGCGAAGGCGGCGAAGGCCTCGAAGACCACGGGCTCTGACGCGTCGCTGCGCATCTG
>JBILLI010000533.1:0-5545 GCA_044376155.1 Polyangiales bacterium | reverse complement strand
CCCTCGCGCTGCCGCTGCACCGTGGCCGCCACGATGGCGTTCGCCGCCTCGCCGGGAGACGCCTTCTCGCGCAGGGCGTTCCACGACGAGAACACCCACCGCGCGCCGGTGCGCGACGTGCGGGCGCGGGCGTCGACCACCGCAAGGTACTTCGACACGAGCTCATCGCTCACGCCCTCGCGGCGCAGTCCCGCTTCGGCCATGGGCAGCAGCCGGTCGAGCACGAGGTTGCGCGCGGGAACCTCTTCGCCGTCGAGCCAGGTGAAGCTCGCGCCGAGGCCCTCGCGGGCGGCGGTGTAGAAGTTCGATCCCGCCACGTCGAAGTCGATGAGCCGGGTCACGTCCTCGACGGTGGCGTTCATCTCCGCCATGAGCCCGAACCAGAACGCCGCGTTGGCGATCTGGTCGAGCACGCTGGGGCCCGACGGCATGATCCGGTTCTCGATGCGCAGGTGCGCGCGACCGTCGGTCACCCCGAAGCACGCGCGGTTCCAGCGGTAGATCGTGCCGTTGTGCAGGCGCAGGGCCTTGAGCTTCGGCACCTCGCCCCGGTCGAGCATCGCCATGGGGTCTTCGTCGAGGTCGGTGCCCACGAGCGCGCGAAAGCGGGAGATGTCTTCTTTGAAGATCTCCGCGACCGACTCCTTCACCCAGCGCGTGCCGAAGCTCACCCGGGCCTCGGTCTCGCGGATGTGGTGCGTGTGGCTGCGCGTGTCGACCGCCTGTCGAAAGAGCGCGATGCGGGTCTCGGCCCAGAGCCTGCGGCCGAACACCAGCGGGGAGTTCGCGCTCACCGCCATGAGCGGCCCGAGGAGCACCTGCGCGACGTTGTAGCGCCGCGCGAAGTCGCCCGGGTCGACCTGGAGGTGCACCTGAAAGCTGGAGTTGCACGCCTCGAGCATCACCGAGTCGTGGTCGATGATGAGCTCGTCGAGGCCCTTGATGGAGAGCTCGAAGCGCCCCCCGCGGAGCTCGGTCACCATCTTGTTCATCGCGATGTAGCGCGGCGAGGGCACCATCGCGTCGAGGCCGAGGTCGGCCTTGCGCAGCGTGGGGAGGATGCCCATGAGCACCACGTCCATGCCCAGGTCGTTGGCCGCGCCGCGGGCCTTGGCCACGAGGGCGTCGAGCTGCGCGTGCATCTGCGCGAGGCCGTCGCCGTGCAGGCGCTGGGGGTCGCAGTTGGCCTCGAGCTGAAACTGCCCGAGCTCGGTGGTGTAGTGCGGGTCTTCGAGCTTCTCGAGCATCGCCACCGCCCCGCGCGCGGGGGACCACGCGCGGTCGATGAGGAACATCTCCTGCTCCGCGCCGATGCGGCGCTGCCCCGACTCGAAGGTGCCCTCGGCGAGCATGCGCTCCAGCGCCCTCACGTCGTTGAGCAGCGCCCGCATGAACTCACGGTGCGCCTGCCCGTCGCGAACGGTCTCGACCTCTTTGTGTGCGCGGGTGGTCTCGGCCATGGGGATCTTTGCCTACTTCTCTCGGGTCCACTCGTCGAGGTACTGCGGGAGCATGTGACGCCAGGTGTCCCAGTCGTGCGGCCACTCGGGCCCCCAGGAGATCACCCGGTTCGGAACGCCCTGCGCCCCAAGGGCTTTGGCCAGGGCCCAGCTCTCTCCGATGTCCTCCGCGCGGCCCTCGCCCGAGGGCAGCAGCACGAAGCGCTGGCGGAGCTTGTCGAGGTGCATCCCCCCGAGCCGCGGGAGGAAGTGCAGCGGCGACGACACCCAGAAGTCATCGTTGAAGGCGTTCGTCGGACAGTCGAAGAAGCGCCGGAGGTCGAAGGTGCCGCTGATCCCGATGGCCCGCGCGAACACGTCGGGGAACCTGCACAGCGCCGCCACGGCGTGAAAGGCCCCGAAGGACGCGCCCGCCGTCCAGAGCTCGATGTCGGGGTCCTTGCAGTCCATGCGCACGGCCGGCACCACCTCGTGCCGCACGTACTGATGGAACTGGTTCTGCAGCCACATCTGGTGCTGCGCCGAGCCCTCGCGGCGCACCAGGGCCATGCCCGCCACGCTGTCGCACGCGTAGACCTTGATGCGCCCCGCGTCGATGAGCGGCCGCAGCACGTCGATCATGTGCCACCGCTCGACCTCCTCGGCGTCGCCCCCCGCGGTGGGGAAGAGCAGCACGGGCTGCCCGTAGGTGCCCCAACGAACGAGGGTGCTCTCCCGCTTCATGCGGTCGGAGCGCCAGCGCGAGATGACCTTGTCTTCGCTCACGCGCGCCTCGCCTTGTCGTCTTCGCGCCACTTCTGGATCCGCCGCCAGAAGAGCTCGGTGAAGGGCTCCACCTCGTGGGCGGGATAGAGCGCCGCGACCTTGAGTCGCACCGCCTCGCGGGCCTCGGGGGTGGCGAAGAACTCGTTGGCCACGTCGTCGAAGTGCGCGAGGTGCGTCGCGCAGAACTCCTCGAAGCGGGCCGTGTCGAAGCGCTCGGCGGCCACCGCGGCGTAGCGCCGGAGCTTCTCGCGGTAGGGCAGGTCCTGCTCCGCGGCGATGGCGTAGAAGGGCGCCCAGTCGAGGGTCTTGCGCATCGGGCGCCTGGTGACCGCGCAGAAGAGCGACCACTTCACGTTGGACTTCACCAGCCAGGGGAAGTGGTAGTGCAGCGAGGTCACCTGCGAGTCGGGGCAGGGGTTGGCGAAATCAATCGGGTACCACGTGCCCGCGCGGTGCAGGGCCTCGCAGGAGTTGAAGTCCCACCCGAAGAAGGCGTTGATGGTGAGGGTGGTGTCGCGCAGGAGCTCGGCCTCGTCGGCGCTGAGAAAGCCCTGGTCCATGGTGTAGCGGTCGTGCAGGGGCTTGTCGGGGTCGTAGCGCACGATGGTCGTCTGCGGCCCCAGGCCCACGCAGCGAATGAAGCGGTCGAAGGGGTGCACCGCGCGCTGCACGTGCATCACCATCTTGCCGCTCTCTTCGTACTTCTTTCGGAGCGTGGCCTCGTCGTCGATGCGGCTGACGCCCTTCCACCCGCCGCCGTCGTAGGGCTTCATGAACATCGGATACCCGACCTTCGCGCCCACCGCGCCGAGGTCGAAGAGCCGCGCGTAGCGCCGCAGGGTCACGGGCAGGTCGGGCAGGGGCTCATACGACTTGGGCGGGAGCATCCAGGTCTCGGGGATGGGCATCCCCAGCGCCATCATCGCGCAGTAGCTGGTGTGCTTCTCGTTGGCCTGAATCGACCATGGGTTGTTGAGGGTGTAGAGCCCGTCCATGAGGATGGACTTCTTCAGCCACTCGCGCGTGGGGTGGTACCAGTGCGTGAGCCGGTCGAGCACCACGTCGTAGCGGCACGGCTGCTGGAGGTCGAAGGGCTCGATGGTGACCCGGTCGACCTCCACCTCGACCTCGTCGCCCCCGTGCGGGATGCGCACGTCGAGGCGCTTCAGCAGGTGCTCGTAGCAGAGGGGCCAGCAGATGTCTGCCCCGAGGGAGAGCCCGATCTTGCGTGTGACGCGTGCCATGAAACTCCCGTCTCTCTATTCGTACACCATGAGAAGAGGCCCCGGGAAGAGCCATGAGAGCCCCTCCCGCAGGCGGTCCCGCCAGTTTTCCCAGTTGTGACCGTCGCGGGCCTCGACGTAGCGGATGTCCATGCCCGTGGACTGCAGCATGGGCACGATGGAGCGGTTCTCGTAGATGAGGGACTCGTACATCCCACAGCTCACGAAGACCCGCTCGGCCACCGGCAGGGGCCGGGCGCGGAACTGGTTGATGAACGCCACCACCGGGTCGAACAGCGGCCCGCGGCGGTTGCCCTCGCCGATGTCGGTGAACGCGAAGGACCCGCTCTGGAGCATCAGCCGCCCGTAGAACCCCGGCCGCCGCCACGCGGTGGAGAGCGCCGCCACCGCGCCGAAGCTCGCGCCGAGGAGGCACCGGCTCTGCGGCCGCGGCGGAATCGGGAAGCGCCGCTCGAGGTAGGGCACGAGCTCGTCGGTGAGGAAGGTCGCGTGGCGCTCGTCGTTGGCGTACTCCACCAGGCGGTTGGGCGAGCTGGTGAGGGCCACGATCATGTCGGGGATCTCCAGCCGCGCGGTGAGGTTGTCGAGCACGTTCCCGAGGGCGGCGTAGCGGAGGTAGTCGTGGCCGTCGTGCACCACCAGCAGGGGGTAGCGGCGCGTGCGGCGGAAGCGCGCGGGGAGGTACAGCCCGAAGCTCCTGCGCCCCAGGGACTTGGAGTTGATGAAGACCTCGTCCATGCGCCCGGGGCGCGCGTCGGGGTCGCTGCGAATCCACTCGGGGATCGCGTAGCCCTCGCCGTGCGCCACGGAGTTCGCCCCGAAGGGGTCGCGCGCGCGGTTGGGGTTGAGCGGGTCTTCGATCCACTCGCCGCGCCCGTTGCGCAGCACCTCGAACTTGTACTCCACCCGCGACGCCGGCGGCAGGCCCAGGGTGAGGTGCCACACGTCGGTGCCCTCGACCCGGTTGAGCGACTGCGACGACGGCAACCCGTAGACCCAGTGCCGCAGACGGATCCCCTCCGCCTCGCCGCGCCACACGAAGGTGATGCTCGACCCCTCCACCAGCGGAAAGCTCCGCCCCGCGAAGAACGCCGCCACCGCCTCGGGGGTGCGCGGTCCCTTGATGAGTTCGTCGATCAGGCCCATCCGTTCCAATCCAGTTCGACGGTGCCGTCGGGGGTGAGCCGGTCGGCCGCGGCGCGCTTCACGCAGCCGCCTTCGAGGGTGAGCGAGGCGCCGTGGTCGAGGGCCACGCAGGTGGCGGGCGCCATGCGCTGCGCGAAGCGCGCGATGCCGCCCTGATCGTCGAGCTTGATGCGCCGCCGGGGGTCGGGCAGCACCACCAGGCCCGGGGCCCAGGCGAAGCCGACATCCAACACCTGCGCGATGTTCTTCCCATACGGGGGGTGGTCGTGAAAGAGCACCACGCGGTCGGTGAGCACCATGGCCCCCGCGCTCCAGGCCACCACGGGGAGCGCCGCGGCGAGGTCCATCACCCCGAAGAGCCGCATGCGGTTCAAGAGCGAGGCCACGTGCCCGCCCGCGATCACCAGCGCGCCGCACTGCGCGAGGATCGCCTGGAGCTCCGCCCGGTGCCGCGCCACCGAGGGCCGCGCCCAGGGCTCCCACGCGGCGTCGAACTCCCCGTGCACCCGCCGGCAGCGCGTGAGGTGGTCGTCGTCGAGCTGCTTCAGCACCTCCACCGAGACCTTCCACTCCTGCGCGAGGAGCTCGGGCTCCACGTGCCGCACGGCGATGGCCTCGGCGGCGTCGTCGGCGTGGTCGAGGCGAATGCGGTAGAAGTCCTGCATGTGCCGCAGGCGCTCCTGCCGGGACTTGTAGGCCGCGGTGAGCTCGGCGTCTTCGCTGAAGACCTCCTCGGAGCGCTTGTGCAGCCGGAGGTTGCGCGCGCTCACCCCGAGGCGCGCCACGAGGTCTTCGTCCTCGCCCTCGCGCTCCTGCCAGCCCGCGGTGATCAGCGCGACGTCGCGCGTGACCCCGAGGTCTCGCAGCGCGCGGCCCGCGTCGACGCTCACCGTCTGCGGCCCGAGGAGGACCAGCGTGCTCATGGCGAAC
>JBILLI010000531.1:0-5568 GCA_044376155.1 Polyangiales bacterium | reverse complement strand
GCGCTGGCACCCGTTCGGGTCCACGGAGACCCTCGCGAGGTAGGGCCCCGCGGGCACCGGCGGAAAGGTCTGCTCCCGCGGGTCCCAGTTGGGCGAGCGCGCGAAGACCGGGATCATCATGCGGCCGAGCTCCATCCCGTTCATCGCCGTGACCGAGAGCGTCGCCGTGGCGCCCAGCGCGTTCTCTTGCGCCTGCCCGTGGATCGTCGCGCGCAGCGGCCGCTGGCTCGGCACGTCAATGCGGTACCACCCCACCTGCCCGCACGCGATGGAGCCGTGCACCTCGGTGCCCAGCGGCATCGGCAGCGCGGTCTGCGGCGAGCCGTTGGGCAGCGCCGACTCCTCCATGCCGTTCTCGATGACGGCGTTCTGTGTCGAAGACGCGCAGCCCAGGAGCAGCGCCGCGAGGAGGTAGAGGGTTCGCACGGCTCAGCTATCGCGCACGACCGCGCGCGGAGTCAACGCGGCGGTTGCGGGCGCGCGGCGCCGCGCGGAGAATCTCGCCCATGCTTCGCCCGCGCCTCACCCTCGCCAGCGCCCTGCTCCTCGCCTGCACCGCGTCGCCGTCATCCCCGGGCGCCGATGCGGCCGTGGAGCTCGACGTGCCCGTCGCGCCGCCCGTCGACGCGTCGGTGCGCCCCGACCTCCCCGCCGTCGACGCGCCCGCCGCGGACCTCCCGCGGAGTGACCTCGGTGGCGTCGATGTCGTTGCGCCGCAAGACGTGGTGAACCCCCCGTGCCGCGGCGCAGAGGGCGCGGGCACCGACCCGACCTCGGAGATCGTCGACAACGGCCAGCGCGCGCGGGTGGTGGTGCAGGACCCCGGCGCGTGCCTGCGCACCTACGCCCTGAGCACCACCGCGATGCTCCGCGACGGTCGCCCGGGCTCGCCGCGCACGGTGGTCGAGCGGGCCTCGTGGCCCACCGTGCGCACCCGCAACGACCTCTTCGACGCGCTCTATGCCCTCGCCGTGGAGGAGACCCGCGAGAACGCCGTCGATGCCATTCGCGACGGGGCCTTCGACGAGGGCCGCCCCTACACCTGCCCCGCGGGCGGCTGCTTCGAGACCGGCCGCCTCTGGACCTACGCGTGGACCCGCGACACCTCCTACGCGATGGACCTCGGCCTCGGGCTCATGGACCCTACGCGCGCGCGAAACAGCCTGGAATTCAAGCTCTCCGAGCGGCGCGGGGGCGGGGGCCTGGAGTTCGTGCAAGACACCGGCACGGGCGGCTCGTGGCCCGTCTCGAGCGACCGTGTCGTGTGGGCCCTGGGCGCCGTGGCGACCCTCGCGCACCTCGACGGCGACGCGCGGCGGGCCTTTCGCGACCGCGCCCTCGACGCCATGGCCACGGTCATCGAGCGCGACCGCGCGGTGGTCTTCGACCCCGCCGACGGGCTCTACACCGGCGAGCAGAGCTTTCTCGACTGGCGCGAGCAGACCTACCCGGGGTGGACCGCGCAAGACACCGCGCACATCGCGATGTCGAAGTCGCTCTCGACCAACGTGCTCCACCGCGTGCTGCTCGACGCGGCCGCGACGCTGGCCACGGAGCGCGGCGAGGCCGACCGCGCGGCGCGCTGGCGGGGGTGGTCCGACGCGCTGCGCACGGCGATTCGCGCGCGGTTCTGGGACAACGACGCGCGGCAGTTTCGCGCCTACGTCACCACCGCGCTGGACCCCTCGGCGGTGCGCCGCTGGGACCTCCTCGGCACCTCCCTCGCGGTGCTCCACGGCATCGCCACCGACGACGAGGCGCGCGACGCCGTGGCCCGCTACCCCCACGCCGGCGCCGGCCCCGCGGTGATCTGGCCCCAGCAGCAGCGCACGGCGATCTACCACAACCGCGCGAGCTGGCCCTTCGTCACCGCGTACCTCCTGCGCGCCGCGCGGCGCGTGCGCAACGACGCCGTGGTCACCCGCAACGTGCGCGAGCTGATGCGCGGCGCGGCGCTGAACCTCTCCAACATGGAGAACTTCGAGTTCATCTCCGGGTCGGCGTGGGTGAGCGAGGGCGAGACCTCGGGGCCCGTGGTGAACTCCCAGCGGCAGCTCTGGTCCGTCGCGGGCTACCTCGCGATGGTGCATGACGTGGTCTTCGGCCTCGAGACCTCGCCGCAGGGGCTGCGCTTTCGCCCCTACATCACGAAGTCGCTGCGGCACACGGTGTTCAACAACGCCGACACCGTCGTGCTGAATGACCTGCTCTGGCGCGGGCGGGCGGTCTCGGTCACCGTGCGCCTCCCCCCGCGCAACATGGACCGCGCGGGCGCCTACGCCGTCGGCGCCGTGCGCCTCGACGGCCGCGACCTCGGCGAGGGGTGGATCACCGCCGACATGCTCACCGCGCGCAGCCACGTGGAGGTCACCCTCGAAGATCGCCCCGAGCCCGCCGCGCGCATCGCCACCGTGGCCGACGAGCGCGACTGGCGGCAGGTCTTCGGGCCGCGCACCCCCGAGATCCGCGAGCTCGCGACGACGGGAGACGGCGGGAGATTGGTCCTGCGCTGGAGCAGCGGTGACGAGCCCGCGGGCATGACCTTCAACGTGCTCCGCGACGGCGAGGTCATCGCGCGCGACCTCCCCGGCACCACCACCGAGTTCACCGACCCCATGAGCGCGGACCACCCCACGGTGACCCGCTGCTACACCGTCGAGGCCGTGTTCACCGTCACCGGCAACGCCTCGCAGCACGCCTCCCCGCGCTGCTACTGGGGCCCCTCGGGCGCGCGCGTGCGGACCTTCGGCGCGAGGGATTTCTCCCTCACCGGCGGCCGCGTGGTCGACAGCAACGGCCGCGTGCACACCGCAGACTGGGGTGACCCCGCGCACCGCATCGAGGTGGGTCCCTTCACCGCGGCGAGCGGGGGTGAGCACCTCGTGCAGCTCGTGGCCGCGAACGGCAGCAACGGCTTCACCACGGGCATCACCTGCGCGCTCAAGCGGGTCGACATCATCGACGTCGCGAACGGCATGTCGGTGGGCGGCGGCTACGTGGCCCTGCCGCAAACCGGCGCGTGGGACGCGTGGCGCGACTCGACCTTCGTGCGCGTGCGGCTCATGGCGGGGCGCAGCTACCGCGTGGTCATCTCGCAAGACGAGCGCGCGGTGAACATGTCGGCCTTCGAGCACTTCGCCCGCTACACGGGCGGCACCGGCGGGCGCGGCGGCGCGTTCAACCGGGTCGACGTCGCCGAGGTGAAGGTCCTCGCGATGGGGCGCTGACCCCGGGCGAGGAGAGACCCTACCGCGAGGGCGGGAACGCCGCGCGGAACTCCGCGATGCAGCGCAGCTCGTCGACCTCGTGGGTCCAGCCCGTGGTCTTGCGAAAGAGCGCGCTGTCGACCACCACGGGGTACTTGATGTGCGTGACCGCGCCGCGCGGGAGCCGCGGCAGGCCGAAGCGACCGCGCAGGAGCTGAAAGCCCACCTCGGGGATCGGGATGCGCACCCGCCCCGCCTCGCGGATGATCGCCGACAGCGGCATGGGCGAGGGGCCCGCGACGTTGAACACCCCGCGCGGGCGCTCGCGCAGCGCCGTGGCGATGGCCGAGGCCGCGTCGCGCTCGTGGAGGTACTGAAACAGCGGGTCGAAGCCGATCACCGTGGGCACCGCCGACCCGCGCAGAAAGCCCGCGAGGGTGCCCGTGCCCGTGGGCCCCAGGAGGTACGAGATGCGCAGCACCGTGGTGGTGAACTCGGGGTGCCGCCAGAGGCCCTGGCTCGCGTAGAGGTCCGCGGCGACGAGGTCCGAGAGCTCGGGGAAGGTCGACACCGCCATCGGCGGATCGTCCTCGGAGTGGTAGAGCGCCTGGTCGGATCCCGCGCCGTAGTAGGTGTGGCGACCCACGAAGACCACGTGCTTCACCCCGTACGCGGCGCTGTGCTCGAACACCGCGCGGGTGCCGCCGAGGTTGATCCGGTAGCGCTCCTCGGTGGCCGCCACGAGGTGCGTCACCGTCGCCATGTGCACGACGCACTCGGGCTTCGCGCGACGGAACACCTCCGCCGCGGCCCGCTTGCGAATGTCCACCGCGTGGAACTCCACCCCCGGCGGCGGGTCGCGCCACACCCGGCGGTCGAGGCCCACCACCTCGTGCCCCTCGGCCACAAGCTGCGTCGCGAGGATGCGCCCCACCGGCGACGAGATCCCTGGGATCAACACCTTCACTGCGCGCGCTCCCGGGTGCGACTCCCCTCGGCCATGAGCGACGCCACCGCGCGCTTCACCTCGTCGACGTGCGTGCCCACGACGTCGTCGTCTTCGCTCCCCGTGCCCTCGAAGCGCATCGGCGCGCCGTAACGGATCTCCATCTTCGCCGGCAGCGGCAGCGGGAGGAGGTACGGCGTGAAGGGCACGTAGGGCGCGCCCACGAGGCGCCCCAGCGTCTCGGAGTTCACCACCGTGGGCACGGCCTCGCCGCCGCCCAGAATCCCCGCGGGGATGATCGGCGTGCCGGTCTTCATGGCGAGGCGCATGAAGCCCGTTCCGAAATCCACCAGGGAGTGACGCTCCCAGTAGAGCTTCGCGGTGCCCCGCGCGCCCTCAGGGAAGACCATCAACAGACGCTCTTCGTTCAACAACCGCTCGGCGGTCTCGGGCAGCCCCGTGAACTGCCCCGTGCGCATGGAGTACAGCGACGCGAAGGGCACGCGGTTGATGAACTTCTCGGCCATGCCCTGGGCGAGGCGCGGCGGGTCCATCTCGAGAAAGGTCGAGGTGATCACCATGGCGGCGTCTACCGCGATGCCGCCGCTGTGGTTGCCGATGATCATCGCGCGGCCGTGCGCGGGGATGTTCTCAACCCCGTAGGTGCTCACCCGAAAGTAGTGGCGGTAGAGGAGCGAGAACAGGGTGAACATCTCGGCCACGTGGGACTGCGAGATGCCGTAGGGGTCGAATCCGCGCGCGTTCCAGGGCAGGTCGATGCGCGCCGTTCGCGCGCGCACGTCGGCGTTGATGGGGATCACCACCGCGCGACGGTAGCCCCCGAGGCGCGGCCGCCACAAGCGATGTGATACGGGAAGCGCAGCGTGCGAACCCTCACGTCGATCCCCTCTGCGACGGTCAGCGCGAGCGACCTGCGGCGCAAGTACGACCTCCTGGTCGAGCTCCGCGAGGGGAGGCGACCCGGCGCGCGTGACTGCTTGCGCGCCCTCGCGACCGAGTTCCCCGGCGCGCTGCGTGAGCTCGACGCGCTCCCCCTCGAGGCGCTGCAGGCGCGGCGCGCGGCGCTGGACGATGTTCCCCCAGCGCCGTGGGTCGCCTGGATCGCGGGGTACCACGGGCTCATGCGCGTGACCCTGGGCCTCAAGCGAGTCATGCCCGCGCGCCGCGAGATCGAGGACGCGCGGGTGATGGACCTGGCCAACGAGGCCTCGACGCAGTGGGGCGCGAGGCTCGACGAAGCGTTCGTGCGCGCGGTGCAACGCCCGCCCCGGGGGAGGCTGGGACCGCTGGTGTTCGAGGTCCTGGGCGCTCGCTTCGGCGAGCCCCCGGCGGTGATCTGGCAGGCGCTGTTCCCCACGGCCCGGGCGGATCGCTTCGAACCCCTCGGGGGGCGTT
>JBILLI010000530.1:0-5576 GCA_044376155.1 Polyangiales bacterium | reverse complement strand
ACGGCCTGGAGCATCTCGGCGGCGCCCGTGATCACCACGTCGGCGCGGCCCGCGCGAATGAGGTCCGACGCGAAGCCGATGGCGTAGTTGCCCGCGGCGCACGCGGCGGGGAGGGTGAGCACCATGGCCTTCGCGCCGAGGGCGCGGGCGACGAAGTGGCTCAGGAGATAGGGGGCGTAGCTGAGCACATCGCGGCGCTCGATGGCGCCGGGGCCCCCGCGGAGGCGCGCGGTGTCGATGCGCTCGGCGATCCCGGCCTCGCCCATGGTCGTGCCCAGGACCACCGCCATTCGCGAGCCCCCGTCGAGGGGCAGCCGCGCGTCGGCGACGGCCATGCGCGCGCCCGCGAGGGCCATCTGCGAACACCGCCCCGCGCGTCGGACCTCTTCGGGGCGGAGGTGATCCTCGGGGCGAAAGTCCTTCACCTGCGCGCAGATCGAGCGGCCGATGGAGCTGGTGTCGAAGAGCTCGACGGGACCCGCCCCCGACCGCCCCTCGACCAGCGCCGACCAGAAGGCGCCGCGGCCCACGCCCACCGGCGAGACCACGCCCATCCCCGTCACCAGCACCCGTGTCACCATCGTCAGGCGCGCGCCTATACCGCGCGTCGAGAGGCGCTTCAAGCAAGCGTCGGCCCGCGATTTCAAGTGCGAAGCGGGCGACGCGGGGGCGCGGTTTCTACGCAGGGTGCGGCGCGGCGAAATGGACCGCGGGCGCTGTTGACACCCGCCCCCCGGGGCTGCGATGAACCGCCGCCCCGAAGCAACCCCGAACCACCTGCCAGGGAGAGAGTCTTCATGATTTCACGAGAGGAATTGCTGCAGCGCTTCAAGGCCATCGCGAGCAAGGTCGCGGAGCGCGAGGTCGCGCTCACCTCGGCCGACACCGCCATCGCGGACCTCGGCCTGGACTCGCTGAACCTCCTGGAGATCATCGGCGAGATGGAGAAGGAGCTGCGCGTGCGCATCCCCGACGACCAGCTCGTGGGGATCACCACCGTGGCGCAGCTCGTCGACCTCGTCTACAAGCGCCTGCCCCAGGGCTGAGCCCGCTGTCGCCGAGGAGACCGCCGTGGATCAAGCCGAGCTGAAGGAGAGCCTCCGGGCCCTCATCGCGGAGATCATCGAGGTGGACCCGTCGCAGGTGGAGGACACGAGGTCTCTCAAGGACCTCGGGGTGGACTCCATGCAGGCCATCGAGATCATCAGCGACATCGAGCGTCGCTACCAGATCAAGATCCCCGAGGGGGATTTCAAGCGCGTGACGAACCTCGAGAGCGTCACCGCGCTGCTCGTCGAGAAGCTCGCCGCGCGCGCCTGAGCGGTGCCGGGAGCGGGGATCGAACCCGCACGAGACGTGAACGTCTCCGAGGGTTTTAAGCCCCCCGCGTCTGCCATTCCGCCATCCCGGCCCGTGTCTGCCCTGTAGCTATACCCGATCCGTCAGAAAGTGGCGCGCCCCAGGCGGCCCATGAAACCAACGGTGTTCATGGACCTCCACCACGACCGCGCCCTCGCCCTCGACGAGCTCCGCAAGCTCCTCTTCGACCTGTTCTCCGCGTCGGAGCGCGGGGTGATGGCGTCGCGCTACGCCCGCGCCCACGGGTACACCGATGGGTACATGAAGGGGCTGCTGTCGGCGGGGCTGGTGAACGAGCGCGAACTGCGGGAGATCGTGTCGGAGGCGCGGGCGAGGGTGGCCGGGGCGGCGACCCGGGTGGTGCACCGCCTCGACCAGCTCCCGCGAGGGTCAGCGTAGGGTCGTCACGCGCACGCCCCAGCGGCGCATGTCGGCGGCGCTGAGGTTGCGGTAGTACGTCGCCACGCGGTTGCCGCGCAGGCGCGCCCAGTAGCCCGTGTGGTCGGCCATGTCGAGCACCGTGCGGGTCCAGCCCATCATCCCGCGGCTCGCGGCGCGGAGGGTGCCCGCGGTGCTGTCCTGGTAGACCACGCGCACGGCGCCGTCGACGAGCGCGATGGACGCGCTGTCGCCCACGATGTGCTCGCCGTCGTCGAAGGTCGACGTGCCCACGCCCGCGCCGTCGTCGATGACCTCGGGCTGTCCCATGGCCATGCCGTTGCGCACGGGGAGGTACATCAACCGCTCGTCCCAGCCGTCGACGTAGGCGACGTGCAGCGTGCCGTCGGTGCCGTACGACGCCGTCGCGTAGATCCCGCGGTCGCCGGTGTCACGCATCATCGCGCCCTCGCCGTCGAGGATCGTGGGCGCCCCGAAGCGCCCGCTCATGTCGGCCTGCGCGAGCAGGAGGTTGCCGCGGTCGCGGTGATAGAACACCACCGCGAGGCGGCCCATGCTGTCGGACACGAGGTTGATGAAGCTGACGCCGGGGGCGAGGCCCTCGACGTAGTTCGCCGCGAGGGTGCCCGCGCAGGTGCCGCCGAAGCACGCCTGACCCGAGCCGCAGGTCATCGGGCAGGTGCCCGTGACGGCCTCGCAGCGCCCCGACGACTCCCGGCACGCGGTGCCCGTGCTGCAGTCTCCCGCGCGGCACGAGGAGGGCAGCGACGCGGCCTCGGAGATCGTCCAGTCCGACGCGCGCTGCGGGTTGGGCGAGGTCGCGCGGGCGATGCGCACCAGGGAGTTCACCTGACCGCCCATGCCCACGGTGCTCGCGCGGTACGCGATGACGGGGGTGCCGTCGGCGAGGAGCACCATCGACGCGTAGCGGCCGTTGGGGCCCTCGGCGTCGACGGTGTGCGTGGCCCAGGTGGTGCCCGTGAGCGAGGCGAACTTCAGCTTGTTGTTCGTCGTGTCCCAGTACGCGATGCGCGGCCCGCCAGTGCCCGCCGCGATGGAGGCGAAGCGACCGACGTCATCGCCGGGGGTGGAGTTGCCCCCGCGCCAGCCGCGCGGGTCGTTGGTGATCATCCCGTCGGCGGGCACGCCGTCGACGTGCTGCCAGTCGATCTGTCCGGTCTCGCCCATGACGCGCGCCGCGACGAGGTCGCCGTAGCGCGAGTTGTCCGAGGGAGAGCCCGGCGAGTACGCCGCGAGCCAGGTGGTGCCGTCGGCGCCCGCGGCCATGTCGAGGTGTGAGCCCACCGCGCCCGGCGGGAGCGCCGGGAGGGTGTCGCACACACAGGCGAAGGCGCACGTCGACGCGTTCCACGTGGGCGCGCCCGCGACCATGCCGGGCATGCACGCGGGGCAGTCGGTGGGGGGCGAGACGCACGCGCCCGAGGACTCGCAGCGCTGCGCGCCCTCGGCGCACATCCCCGGTCCGGTGTCCTGCGCGACGACCGCGTCGGTCGGGCCGGTGGATGCATCTCCCTGGGAGCCGCCCGCGCTCTCGGCGCAGCCCTGCGCGGCGGCCGCGAGGGCGACCATCGCGAGGGGGCCGGCGCGGCGGCGACGACGCGACACGGCCGCGCCGAGGAGGATCGCGACGAGGCCCGCGAGGGCGCCGCCGCGGGTGTTGGTGCGGCCGGGCACCGCGCAGCCGCAGCCGCCGCCCGCGTCGGTGCTGGGACCGCCACGGATGATCGCCTGCACGACCACGGTGCGCTCGCTCACGTTTCCGCTGCCGTCACGCGCGAGCACCCGGGCGCGCTGCACGCCCTCGGGCACGGCGAAGCGCGCGTCGGTGGTCCACGCGCTCACGGGCTGGGCGTCGAACTGCACGGCGTACTGCACGTCGGGGGAGAGTTCGTCGGTGGCCGCGGCGACGACGGTGCCCTGCTCGGCCCACGCCCGGAGCTCCGGGCCCACGGGGTCGACGAGGACCCCGACGCGCGCGGGCGTTTCATCCGCCGTGGAGGGCTCGCCCGCAACACGCGCGCGGACCTCGACGACGTGGCGACCCGGGGCCACCAGCGACCAGTCGCGCACGGTGATGTCTTCTCCCGCGGCGAAGGTCGACCAGGTGCCGCGGTCGACGCGCCACGCATACTCGACCTGTCGGCCGAGGTCGTTGGGGGTGCCCACGCGCACCCGCGCGGTGGGCATGTTCTCGGCGCGAAAGCCCTGGGCGTTGCGGTACATCGCCGGGTTCACGTCGACGCCCTGGAGGGCGGCCTCGGTGTCGAGTTCGAGGCTGCTCGGCATGGTGCCTGCGGCGGTGAACTGCAGCGCGGCGAAGATGCCGAGGAAGCGCGACATGCCCTCGGCGACGCCCTGCACTCCGCCCGTGGGGATGTTGATGTTGATCGCGCCGAGGGGGCGCCCCATGGGACCGCCCGGCACGTCGATGCTCGGCAGCGCGATGGGCTGCAACCCGGCGGTGGCCATCATGATCGCGGGCTGGAGGATGGCCTGCACCGCGGCGCCGATGGCCGACGTGTCACCCGAGAGCAGGGTGTTGTTCGACACCGAGATGTTCTCTGCGCTGACGCCGCCGATCTGCGGGCGAAGACCTTCGCGATCGGCCTGGAGGTTGATCCGCAGCACCAGGTCGGTGGTGAGGGTCATGAAGCGCACGTAGCGCTCCTCGGTGTAGGTGTACCAGTCGAGGGCGGTGCGGTTCAGGCGGACGGTGAGCAGGGGATCGGTCATCACGTTGCGGCCCGAGCCCACCGTGATCGTCGGCGCCACCTGCGGGCGGAGCGCGATGCTCACGGGACCGTTGGTCGCGGGGAAGAGCACCTGCCGCAGCGACTGCAGGCCCGGGAGGATGGTGAGGGTGCCCGCGGCGAGGGTCTGCGAGAGGTTCGTGCCCACGGCGAGGCAGAACAACCCGCTGTCCCAGAGGTGCCAGGCGGCGTAGTTCAGGTACTCCTCGGAGATGCCGAGGCCGAAGTCCATGGCCGTCATGGTGCCGGGCACGGCGTTGCCGCGCAGCGCGCTCCACTCGGGGACGGTCGGGATCGGGGGTGCGGGGAGGCGCGGCACACATGCGTTGTGTCCGGCGGACTGCATCGCGCCGAACATGTTGATGGTCATGCCGCTGTTGATGACCTGCCCGTCGCGCATGGGGTCACCCGCGGCGAGGAGGAGGCTCACGGGCGCGC
The DNA here is from genome assembly GCA_044376155.1 of Polyangiales bacterium. GTDB lineage: Bacteria > Myxococcota_A > Polyangia > Polyangiales > JAWKRB01. Next base: position 609 of record JBILLI010000530.1, on the reverse strand, counting down.
GCGCCCCGGGCGTCACCGAGGAGAGCAGTGAGCCGAGATCACCCCGCAGGTCGGTGCCGAGGAGCACGGGCACGAGGGAGTTGTCGGGGTAGCGGCAGCGGTTGCCATCGGCGCGGGTGCCCGTCGGGCAGCCCGGGGGATTGGGCGTCGAGCTCATCGCCAGGGCCTCGGCGATGGGGCCGAGCGCGCCCGAGATCTGCCCGCGGAACGCGCCGATGATGGTCCCGCGCAGGAGGTTCGCGATGGTGCAGACCCACGACTCGGTGCAGTTGATGTCGGCGTCTTCGATGCCCTCGCCGGGGGTCTCCTGCACGGCGTCGCCCGAGCCCGTGGGCGAGACGAGGTCCGCGCGGTGGAAGTTCAGGCGTGGCGCGCGGGTGTCACGGCTGATGGTGGCGGCGGTGCGCAGGCCGACGTATCCGTATCGCCCCATCGCGGTGTTCACCACGAGGTTCGGCGAGGCGATGGTGCCGCAGAGGGCGCCGCCGCAGCTCTCGCTGCAATTGATGCCCGCGCAGAGCTGCAGCGGGATCGTCCCCTGGATCGCGACGCGCACGTTGGCGGTGATGCGGTTGGGGTCGGCGAAGCCAAGGGTGAGCGCGTTGGAGG
>JBILLI010000529.1:0-5589 GCA_044376155.1 Polyangiales bacterium | reverse complement strand
GCCGACGTCGCCGCGGCGCGCGGCGCGGCGGTCACCCTGATCTCGGGCCCGACGAACCTCGAGCCCCCGGCTGGGGTCGCGGTGCACCGCGTGCGCGCCGCCCGGGAGATGCGCGACGCCGTCTTCGCGCAGATGGCCACCGCCGACGCGGTGATCATGAGCGCCGCCGTGGCCGACTACCGCCCCGCCGAGGTCGCCACCGAGAAGCTCAAGAAGGGCGACGGAGGCCTCACCCTCACCCTGGTCAAGAACCCCGACATCCTCGCCGACCTCGGGGCGTCGCGCACCGGGACCTCGCCCGTGCTCGTGGGCTTCGCCGTCGAGACCCGCGAACTTGTCGCGTACGCCCGCGAAAAGCTTGCACGCAAACGGTGCGACCTCGTGGTGGCGAACCTGGCGTCGGACGGCTTCGAGGGCGACGACAACGTCGCGACCCTGGTGTCGGCCGACGCGGTTGAACCGCTGGGACGCATGAGCAAACGCGCGTTGGCGGGGCGGATCCTCGATGCCGTGCGGGCGCGTCAGGCCGCGGTCGACGACCCGGCACGGACTTTGTAGTTCCGCCTCGCGTGATCGCGGCGAGGGCGCGGCGGTCGCGGGAGCGGTCGAAATGTTCGCGAACGGTGTGGCGACGGTGCGAGAGACGACCTGGGTGGCCGGGTCGATGACGGCGTGCGTGGTGATCGCGCTGCTGGGATGCGTGGCGCGGGTGATGGTCTGAGCACCCCGCGGGATTGACAAAGATCCCTGTTGAATCGTTGACGCTCTCGTCGCTAGAGTTCTGTGCGTGGCTTCCTGGGAGCGCATCTCACAGCTTGCGCACCGGCACGGTCTCGGCGAGACCCTGACCGGCCACGTTCTGCTCGTCGACGACGAGTACGAGAACCTCGTGGTTCTGCGGGCGTTTCTGGAGGGGCGCTGCACCATCGTGGAGGCGCGCTCGGCGGCCGAGGCGCTCGATGAGCTCGATCGCACGCGCTTCGACGTCGTGGTGACCGACCACCGCATGCCGGGGATGACGGGCGTGGAGCTCTTGGAGCACCTCAGCATCCGCGCGCCCGACACCGCGGGCATCTTGATCACGGCGTTCTCCGACACGCCCTTGCTGATCCACGCGATCAACCGTGCGCGCGTGTTCCGCCATTTGAAGAAGCCCTGGGACGCGGAGGAGCTCCTCACGGCGGTGGACCAGGCGCGCGAGCACGTGCGCTCGGTGCGCATGAACCAGAAGCTGTTGGAGCTGCTCTCCGAGCGCGGCGAGGAGCTCGCGGCCGCCCTCGATGAGCTCCGCACGACGCAGCAGAAGATGCTCCACATGGAGCGGCTGAGCACGATGGGGCGGCTCACCGCGGGGGTCACCCACGACCTGCGCAACGTGCTGCAGGGCCTCGTGCTGCTCGAGCAGCAGTTCGACCTCCACGCCGTGCCCGAGCGCCTGCGCGAGTGCCTGCACATCGGCGTGTCGGGCATGCGCAACCTGCTCACGAGCCTCCAGGCGATGAACCAGTTCGCCTCGGGCAGCGGCATCGCGCTGAAGCCCGCGCGCCTCGACGCGCACGCGCTGCTGCACGACGCCGAGGTCGTGGTCAGCATGGACAGCGCGTTTCGCGAGCGCTCGCTCCGCGTCGCGGTTCGGCCGGGCCTCCCGACCATCGTGGGCGACCGGCAGAAGCTCATTCAGGTGTTGGTGAACCTCCTGCGCAACGCGCTGCAGGCGACCCACCGCGGGAGCGCCGTGCTGCTCGAGGCGTACGCGGCCCAGGGCGGCGTGGTGATCGCGGTGCAGGATGAGGGCGACGGGGTCGCGCCCGAGGTGCTCGGTCGGCTCTTCGAGCCCTTCGTGACCTCCAAGGGGCAGCAGGGTGTGGGCATGGGGCTGTACATGGCCCGCCTCGTCGCGGAGTCGCACGGCGGCACGCTGCGCCTGGCGGCCCGCCCTGGCGGAGCCACCGGCGCGCGCTTCGAGCTCTGGCTCCCGACCCCCGGCCTGGGCGCGCAGGCGCCTACGGGCCCCTGACGATCGCAGGACGATGACGAAGACCAGGACCAAGAACTACGACGAGCTCGAGGGGGCTCAGGGCCCGGCAGTGCGCTTTCGACCAGAGAGATACTCGCAGGTTGATTTCGGGCCGATGGACCTCACCGTGAGCCTGAGCCTCGGTGACGGTCGCCTCACGCCGGTGCTCTGCGACGTGTCGCAGAACGGCGTCGCGGTGGTCTGGCCCGCCGACCTGGAGGTGCCCGCGGTGGGCGCCCAGGTCAGCGACGTGGTCATTCGGGTCGACAACCACGAGACCTACCGCGGCGGCGCGGTGGTCACGTCGGTGCGTCCGCGCGACGAGCAGTGGGTCGTGGGCGCGTCGTTCACCGACGGCTTGATGGACGTTGACGACGTGCTCGGCGCGCGCGACGTGCGGCTGTGGCAGGTGCGCGACGGGATGGACCTCTCCGTGCGACGACGCCCGTGGCACGTCGAGGGCGCGGACCGTTTCAAGTCCCTGGTGTGTGAGCTCCGCCTGCTGCTCGAAGACACCCGGACGGACCTCGACCGGTTGGAGAAGGAGCTCCCCTGGTCGGTGCTCAACGGCGAGGAGAGCGCGGCGCGCACCACGCTCATCGACGTGTTGCGCACGGGCTTCGTCGCGGAGATGACCGAGATCGGCCGCGCCCTCGACGACGAGATGAAGCGCGTGGCGCCCGAGCAGCTCCCCGCCCTCAAGCGGCTGTCGCAGCGGCACCTCGACGAGCTGATGATGCCCGCGCCGATCCTCCACCGCGCGCGCACGAAGCCCCTGAACTACCCGGGCGACTTCGAGATCATGCGGTACATCTACGAGCGCCCCTTCGAGGGCGCGACGCTCTTCGGGCGCGCGATGCACCTCTGGGGCGTGTCCTTCGACCCGTCGGCGATGATCCGCAGCCGCAAGGACCACCTCAAGGCGCAGCTCATCGAGCTGCTCTCGCGGTCGCGACGCTCGGACGTTATCCGCATCATCTCGGTCGCCGCGGGCCCCGCGCAGGAGGTCTACGAAACCCTCGCCGAGGTGCGGGACATCCCGGGCGAGGTCGAGATCGTGCTCTTCGACCAGGACAAGCGCGCGCTCTCCTTCGCGTTCCCCCGGCTGCAGCAGCTCGTGGCGACGCGGTGGGGCTCGCGGGTGCGCATCGTGTACCTGCACGACTCCATCAAGCGCCTGCTCCGCGACCCGACGCTCCTGCAGCAGAACGGCGGCTTCGACGTGGTGCTCTGCGCCGGGCTCTTCGACTACCTCGACCAGCAGAAGTCGACGCAGCTCACCTCGAGCCTCTACGCGAGCCTCAGGCCCGGCGGCTCGGCCTGGATCGGCAACGTCGTGCCCGAGGTCACCGCGCGCTGGCTGCTGGAGTTCCACCTGGACTGGTACTGCATCTACAAGTCTCGCGAAGAGACCCTGGACTTCGCCACGCAGGGGGCGCCTGGCGCCGAGGTGCGCATCGATGTCGAGCCGATGGGCTACAATCTTTTCGCCGTCGTCACCCGTCCCGGGTGACGCCCTCCCGTCCCCTCCCCCGGGCCGCGCCGAGGCCGCGTGGACGGAGTGGTCGGCGCGTCACAACCGCCGCGCGCTCGTCGTCGCCGCGGTGCTGGTGCTCACGTTCCACCCGCTGTTCCTCGGGCTAGACCGCTACGTCGTGCCGGACGAGGCGCAGGGCCTCGTGCTCGGCGTGCGGCTGGTCTCGTGGTCCCTCGCGCTCGCGGCGATGTTCCTGCGGCGCACGGAGTTCTTCACCCGCCACGCCACCGGGGTGACGGGCGCGATGATCGTCTCGGCGGGCTTCAGCATCTGCGTGATGACCCGGTACTTTCACGGGCTCCGGTCGCCGTACTCCAACGGCCTCATGCTGGTGATGTTCGGCGCGGGCCTGGTCTTCCTCTGGCCGCTGCGCGTCGCGCTGCTGGTGCACGGCCTCATCGTCGCGGGCTTTCTCGCGGTGAACACCCCCGACCTCTTCGCGGCGTGGGACTCGCGCCTCGCGATCCCCGTGGCCTTCGTGACCAGCACCGCGGTGGTGGTCGCCACCGGGCAGCAGTACGCCTACGGCCGCGAGCGGCAGACCGTGCTCGACCGCCTCCGGTTGGAGATGGCGGGCGAGCGCCTGCGCGAGGCCGCGGAGGAGATCCAGCGACGGGAGCGCTTCAAGTCGCGCTTCTTCGCGAACATCACCCACGACCTCAAGACCCCGCTGGCGATGATCCTCTCGCCGCTCGAGCTGCTCATCGACGGCGACCACGGCCCGGTCACCGAGGGCCAGCGCACCACGCTGCGGTCGATCTATCGCAGCGGCGCGCAGCTGCTGAAGCTCATCGGCGACCTCCTCGACCTGTCGCGCATCGAGGAGTCGCGCCTGCGCCTGCGCATCGCCGAGCACGACCTCGTGGCGTACCTCCGCGGGCTCTGCGCGCAGTGCGCCCCGCTCGTCGACCGCAAGCAGATCACCCTGGCGCTCAAGGTCCCTGACGAACCCGTGCGGGTCTGGATGGACATCGACCGCATGGAGCGCGTGCTGGTGAACCTGCTCTCCAACGCCGCGCGCTTCACCCCCACCGGCGGCCGCATCGAGGTCGGCGTGAGCGTCGCCGACGAGCGCGTCACGGTCTGGGTGCAGGACAACGGCCCGGGATTCCCCCCCGAGGACGCGACCCGGATCTTCGAGCGCTTCTACCAGTCCGAGGCCGACAGCGCCGGCAACCGACAGGAGCGCGGCGGCACGGGCATCGGCCTCGCCCTCGCGAAGGAGCTCGTCGACCTGCACGGCGGCGACCTCCACGCGAGCGCCCGCCCCGGCGAGGGCGCGCTCTTCGTGGTCTCGCTGCGCCTGGGGCGTGAGCACTTCTCCGAGGACGTGCTCGAGCGCCGCTCCCTGGAGCGCGAGGTCGCCGCCGAGCGCCGCGACAGCCCGCTGGCCGACTTCACCCGGGGCATCGCCGCCCGCGACGACTTTCGCCTGCTCGACATCGCCAAGGCCACCGAGCGCCGCGTGGTGGAGCGCGACCAGAACGAGCGCGAGCACGAGCACACCGTGCTGGTGGTCGAAGACACCCCCGACGTCGCCCGGCTCGTGCACCTGACGCTGCACCAGACGATGCGCGTGCACATCGCCGCCGACGGCGCGCAGGGCCTCGCGATGGCGCAGAAGCTCCGCCCCGACGTCATCGTCACCGACCTGATGATGCCCGTGATGGACGGCCTCGAGATGACCCGCCGCATCCGGGAGGACGAGTCCCTGCGGCAGATCCCCGTGGTGATGCTCACCGCGCGGGGAGACCTCGAGGACCGCCTCGCGGGCGTCGAGACCGGGGTGAACGCCTACCTCACCAAGCCCTTCTCCACGAAGGAGCTCCTGGCCACGGTGCGCGCGAACATCCGCCGCTCTGACGTCGCGGTGAGCGCCGCGATGCGCTCGCAGATGGCGTCGCTCGAAACCGTCGCCGGCGGCCTCGCCCACGAGATCAACAACCCCTTGAACTACATCAAGCAGTCGCTCGCCCTCATCGAGCGCGACCTCGCGGCGCTCTCGGTCGAAGGCCCCGCACGGACGCGCGTGGAG
>JBILLI010001013.1:0-2512 GCA_044376155.1 Polyangiales bacterium | reverse complement strand
TCGAGAGCCGCCAGGTGCGCCGCGTGGGTGAGTCGCGCTACCGCGACGTCGACGTGCGCTTCATCGCCGCCACGCACCGCGACCTCGCCAAGATGGTCAACGACGGCACCTTTCGCGAGGACCTCTTCTTTCGCCTCTCGGTGCTCCCCGTGACCGTGCCCCCGCTGCGCGAGCGCCTCGACGACATCCCCCTGCTGGTGCAGCGGATGATGCCCGAAGGCGCCGCCCACGCCGTGAGCCCGGAGCTGCTCCGCGAGCTCTCGAACCGCGCGTGGAGCGGCAACGTGCGCGAGCTGCGCAACTTCGTCGAGCGCGCCGTGGCCCTCGGCGCCCGCGAGGCCCTGACCCTCTCCGACCGCCAGCGCCCCAGCGCGCCCCAGGCCGTCGCCGCGGAGCCACACCGCAAGGAGCAGTTCCCGCCCATCTCCACCGAGGAGACCTTCAAGGACGTGCGCGACCGCTGGCTCGATCACCTCGAGCGCGAGTACATGCGCGCCATGGTCGGGCGCTTCACCCGCGACACGTCGGCCATCGCCAACGCCAGCGGGCTCGACCGCAGCTACGTCTACCGCATGCTCCGCAAGCACGAGCTCTGACGGCGCCGACGCCGCCGCGAGAGCGCCCCGGCGAGCACCGCCATCACGCCCATCCCGTTGGGAGACAAGGGGTTCTGCGTCGAGCAGCCGCAGCCGCGGCTGGCCTCCACGGGCGGCGTGGTCGGGGGATCGGTGGAGTCGTCGCTGATCACGTCCTCCGCGGCGTCGACGCCCATCACCACGTCGTCGGTCGGCGCGACGACATCGGGGGTGCTCACCACGTCGGGGGGGGTCACCACGTCGCGGGGAGTCACCACGTCGCGGGGAGCCACCACATCGCGGGGAGCCACCACATCGCGGGGCACGACCACGTCGGTCGCGGTCACGACATCGCGAGGCACGACCACGTCGGTCGCGGTCACGACATCGCGGGGCACGACCACGTCGGGGCGCACGCCCGCGTCGGGCTCGGGCGTGGAGATCAGGAGGCGTTGGTAGGCGTCGACGAGGGCGCCGTAGGGTGGGGCGTAGACCATGCCGAAGCCGTCCACCGCGCGCACGATGTTGAAGTGCAGGTGGATGGTCGTCGGCGTGCCGCCGAACTGGTTCGACACCCGCCCGATGCGCTGCTCACGGATCACCCGGTCGCCCACGCGCACCTGCACGCTGCCCATGTGCAGGTAGTCGTAGCGCACGCCCGTGGCGGTGGTGATGTACACCGTGTAGCTCCCCACCTGGGTCACCGTGCCGGTGGCCGCGGCGACGCACCAGTGGGTGTCGTTGCGGCAGGTGGCGGGGCGAATGTCCTGCCCCTGATGGCCCGTCCCCGAGGGGCACATGGGCATGTCCCAGGAGCGTGACTCGCAGTAGTTGTCGCGCCAGGGGTACGCGTAGTTCGGCGTGTCGCACTGGCCGCCGCCGGGCCCGCTGCCGCCGCCGCGACCCCACACCTGCGAGTTCGCGTAGGCGGGGCCCGACTCGATCGGGAAGCGCATCCCGATGGCGTAGTTGGTCATGTCGGCGCGGCCACGGCCGCTGCCCGTGACGAGCTCGCCCGCGGGGCGAAACGTGAACTGCGCCCGCGCCATCGGCGCCGCGCACAGCACCGCGAGGATCAGCGCCCCCCGCCTCATCGCGCCGCCTCCACGCGCACGAGGCGCTCGGCGAGGGTGCGCACGAAGCCCTCCTCGGTGCACCGCGCGTCCTCCGCGGGGCGGGTGCACTCCACGTCGATCATGTAGGCCACGCCGCCCTCCATCCACGTCGCCACGCGCACGCCCTCGTTGGCCGACACCGTCGCGGGCACCCCCCGCAACCGGCTGCGGTGCGCGGGCGGATCCTGCGGCGGCGCCATGGTCTCCCGCGTCGCATGGATCGCGATGGAGTGGTCACCCTGCGCGATGGACGCGGCCACCCAACGCTCCCCCGAGGTCACCACCGCCGTCGCCGCGAGGGCGAGGTCATCGGGCAGCAGCAGCGGCACCGTGGTGGCGTCGAGCGCGGCGCGAGACTCGGGTCGCATCACGTCCCGCAGCGCCCGGGCGCGGGCCGGGGACGCCGTGCCAGCAGGGGCCACACGCGACGGATCCCCTTGTGCGCCAAGGGGTCGTGCGGGGGCGACGGGCAGCGGCGCGGCGGTCGGGCGCGCGGGGGGAGGGGGCGTCGCGGGGGAGGGCTCCGGGGGCGCCCCCTGGCGGCACGCACACGCCAACGCCGCGACGGCGAGCAGGGAGAAACGCATCCGTTCGCCATAGACCCGCGGCGCACCTCCCCGCAAGGGCCGCGGCGGTCGGGTGTGGTATGCAACCGCCCGAAGACATGGCCCTCGAATGCGCCCATTGTGGCCACCGCGCCGACGACGGCGCGACGCGGTGTCCGAAGTGCCTCCGCTCGCAGCTCCTCACGGTGCCCGAGACCCCCGCGGCGAAGCGACGGGGCCCGCCCGCGGCGGTCCTCGCGATCTTCGCGGTGTCGGG
>JBILLI010000881.1:0-3068 GCA_044376155.1 Polyangiales bacterium | reverse complement strand
CCTCGCGGTGCTGAACGCCCGCAACCGCGCCCTCGTCGGCGACGCGGGTGTGCCCGTGGTGCCCGGCGCCCACGCCGACGCGCGCGACACCCTCGTCGCCGGCCCCGAGCTCGTCCCGCTGGTGGCGCAGATCCGCGCGCAGCGTGACCCCGCGGCGCGCCTCCGGGCCGCCGGACAGGCCGTGGCCCAGCGTCGACAGGCCGCGCTCTTCGCCGAAGACGACGTGATCCCGCCCCCCCGCGCGCCGGACCTCGTGTGGCGCCTGCTCCCCGCCGCCCGCGAGCGCTTCACCGAGCTCGACCTCGCGCGGCTCATCACCGCCGCCCTGCGCGTCGGGGGAGAGCCCTCGGCCACGGTCATCGAGCGCCTCGCGGCCTCGCGCCCCGACGTGCCCGCAGACCCCACGGGCTCCCTCGGGAGCTACGCCGTGAAGGTCGGCGAGCACGTCCTCGACGTCGCCACCGCGACGGTGATCCCCGCGGCCGAGGCGCCCCACCGCGCCCTCGACGACGCCGCCCTCGGCGCCGCGGTCTCGTCGCAAGCCGCGCTGGAGATGGCCACCGCCGGGGGCGGGCGCGACCGCGCGGTAGAGCTCGCCTCCGCCGCCGTGCAGCTCTCCCACGACGCGCCCATCGCCCTCGCGGCCCGCGCGCGGGTCTGGGTCGAAGCGGGCGGCAGCGGCGGCCTCGCCCTCGCCGAGGCCGACCTCCAGGCCGCGGCCTCGCAGCGCGACGACGCCGGGCTGCACCTCGCGCGCACCCGCCTGCTGCTGGTCCAGGGACGCGTGGAGGAGGCCGCCACCGCCACGGTGCGCGCCGCGCGAAGAGCGCCCGCGTGGGGCACCGCCGCGCTCGCCGCGCTCGCCCTGCGCGACGTGATCACCGCCACCGACGGCGGCGCCCTCGACGGCTGCGCGATGCTCCGCGCGGCCCGCGCCCCGTGGACCGACGACGCCTACGCGCTCTGCGCCCCGGGCACCGACGCGAGCGTGCGCACCGCCGCGGCGCAGCGGCTCCTCGACGCGTCGCGAGACCCCCTACGGGTGGCGTGGTCCGCGGCGGTGCTGCCGTCTCCGACGGGGATGCGCGACCGCGTGCGCCCTTCGCAGCGGGGCGAGCTCGCGCGGTGGTTGCTGCTGCTGCGTCGTCCCGAGCTCGCGGCCGCGGTGGTCGATGCGCCCGACGCGGGTCGCTGAGCGCGCGCTGCTCGCGGCGCTGCTCGCGGGCTGCGGTCGCGAGGCGCCGTCCGAGGGGCCGGGGTCTCCCCGCGAGGCCCTCGCGGAGTTCGCGCGCTGCGTGTTCGACGGGGTGTCACCCGACGCCTCGCCCGCGCGGGTCGAGGCCGCGACGCGCCTCGCGCTGCGCATGAACCGCGGAGACTTCGCCGTGCGCGCGGGTCGCTGCGAAGACGCGCTGCGGGTGCGCGGCGAGGTGCCCGCGTGCCTCGCGCCGCTGCGCACGCGCTGGTCGGGGATGCTGCCCGTGATCCAGCGCCCCGGGGTCGACGCCATCGACCTCGACGTCGCCGTACGCCGCGTGGGCGAGGCGTGGACCCTCGCGCAGCGCTGTCCGCGGTAGCGCCCCATTGCATCCCCGGACCAGTTCGCCGACCTTCCCCCCCGGAGCGACCGTGACCCCCTCTCGCGCGCCGATGCTGTTGATCCCGATGCTCGCGCTGGCGTGCGGCGCGCGCAGCGAGCTCCGCGTGCCCGACGCGCCGCCGAGCGACGTCGCCGCCGACCTCCCGCTCGACGCGCCGCCCCCCGAGTGCCGCGGCGACCGCGACTGCGACGACGGTGTCGGATGCACCGAGAGCCGCTGCGCCGCAGGGCGTTGCGTGCACACCCCGCAGAACCAGCGCTGCGACGACGGCCGCCGCTGCAACGGCGCCGAGCGCTGCGACCTGCGCCTCGGATGTGTGCCCGGCCCGGCCCTCACCTGCGACGACGGCCGCGCGTGCACCGTCGACCGCTGCGACGAGGTCTCGCAGCAATGCGCCGCCACGCCCAGCGACGACCTCTGCCCCATCAGCCACCGCTGCGACCTCGAGCGCGGGTGCGTCGCCCGGGCCCTCGCCGTCACGAGCACCAACCTCTTCGAGGTGGAGCTGCCCTCGGGGGTGCAGCGCCCCATCGGCCGCGTGCGCGCGTTCACCGACGTGGCCCTGCACCCGAACCGCACGCTCTACGGGATCAACGGCCTCGGGGACCTCTACCGCATCGACCCGAGCAGCGCGCTGTCGAGCTTTCTCGGGCGCACCGGCGTCGCGCTCACCGCCCTCGACGCCGCCCCCGACGGCACCCTCTTCGGCGCGGGCCCTGGCGGGCTCTATCGCATCGACCCGAACACCTTCGACACGAGCTTCGTCGCGGCCTTCCCCGCGGGGTACGAGGCCAGCGGTGATCTTGCGATCCTCGAGGGCGTGCTCCTCGCGACGGCGCGCACCGGACCTGACGCGCGCGACGTGCTCGTGACCTTCGACCCGCGCGGCGGCACCTCGCGGCTCCTGGGCGACACCGGGTTCTCGTGCATCTACGCCCTCGCGGCCTTCGGGCAGAGCCTCTACGGCATGACCTGCCTCGGCGACGTGCTCGCCCTCGACCCCGCCACCGGCGCGGGACGACGCATCGCCGCGAGCGCCACGGTGTTCTACGGCGCCACCGCGCGATGAGCCTCGACGACGACGATCCCCCTGCGCCGCAAGGGTTTGTGGCGGATGTCGGGCGCCTCACGCTCTCCGGGGTGGGCGCCGCGCGGTCGCTGCTGGAGGTGTTCCAGCGCACGCTCTACTGGTCCCTGCGCGGGCGGCAGGAGCCCGGCGCGGTGATGCGCAGCGCCTACGAGATCGGCAACCGCTCGCTGTTCTTCTTGTCGGTGACCATGGGCTTCATCGGGATGATCCTGGTCTACCAGAGCGGCCTCCAGGCGCTGCGGGTGGTGCCCGACCTCACGCTCCTCGGCGCGACCTTCCTGGAGGCGCTGGTGCGCGACCTCGCCGCGAGCCTCGGCGCGATGATGCTCGCGACGCGCGTGGGCGCGGGCATCGCCGCGGAGATCGGCAGCATGGTG
>JBILLI010000528.1:0-5591 GCA_044376155.1 Polyangiales bacterium | reverse complement strand
GCGCGAGCACCAGCGCCACGAGGGCCACGGCGGTCAGGATCAGCGACACGACGTGCCACGCCGAGGTGTGCGAGGCCCCCCAGAGGGCGGCGACGACCACGATCCACGACAGCGGCGCCCCGGCCGCGAGCAGCACCGAACGCGCGGTGCTGCGCCCGGTGAACGCCGCCCACGCCAGCGTCGCTGCGGTCAGCGGTGACGCGAGGGTCCAGAGCACGAGGAAGCCATCCCGCGTCGTGCGAGGGATCCCCAGGCTCGCGCCCTTGTCGACCATCACCGCGACAGCGGCGAGCAGCAGCAGCACCGTCGGCAACACCCGCAGGATCACCGGCCCCCGCGCGCCTCCCGGACGCAGGACCCCGACGCCAGGGACGGCCAGGGCGAGCACTGTCCACCCCAACCACGCCGCGGCGCCGACCCGCGGCGACGCTTCGCTGTTCAGCGCCACCGCGCCCACGAAGCCCAGGGCCCACACCCCGAGACCGATCGCGGCGCCCCACACCCAGACCATGGCTTGGCCCGAGGTCATCCCCGGGCGAAACGCGCGGCGCAGCTCGTCGACCGGTGCGTGTGTCGTGTCGCTCATTGCACATGCTCGACTTCCCACGTCCGTAGACGCGCGGCGGCCCAGGGCCAGTAGATCCCGGCGGTGCAGACGGTCAGCATCGACGCGACGAAGAACACCATGAGCAGCCCCGAGAGATTACGCCGGAACGCGAAGCGTCGCCCGCCCACCATCGGTGTTCTCCCAGGTCCACGCCCAGATGTTGGAGTACAGCCACGCGCCATAGATCCCGAGGGTGCAGAAGGTCAGCAGCGAGCCCAGCAACCAGCGCCCGCAGAGTTCGCCGCCGGTGCACGACTGAGCCCGCGTTGAGCCTTCGCGGTCCTACGCGGCCATCGCGACGTCGGGGCGCCCCGCGTCCTTCGCCCTCGACCCAGGCCCGCTCTTCCCTGATCCTCCGGGGCACACGCACTCCGCCCCGAGGACCTCCTTGCCCTTCACCGCCCTTGGCCTCTCGCCCGCCCTCGCGCAGTCCGCCGCCGCGCTCGGGTTCGTCACGCCGACCCCCATTCAGTCCGCGGCGATCCCCGTCGTGCTCCGTGGGGGTGACCTCGTGGCGACGGCGCAGACCGGCTCGGGCAAGACCGCCGCCTTCGCATTGCCCTTGCTGCAGCGCGGCCGCGCGACCCCGCAGACCTCCGGCGCGCGACGGGTGTGCACCCTCGTGCTCGTGCCCACCCGCGAGCTCGCCGCGCAGGTGGGAGAGGTGTTTCGCAGCCTCGCCGAGGGGCTCTCGCCTCGCCCCAAGGTCATGGTCGCGTTCGGGGGCGTGTCGATCAACCCCCAGATGATCGCGCTGCGCGGCGGCGCCGACATCGTCGTCGCGACGCCGGGACGACTCCTCGACCTCGCCGAGCACCGCGCGCTGCGCTTCGACGGGGTGGAGTGCCTCGTGCTCGACGAGGCCGACCGCCTGCTCGACCTGGGCTTCGCCGACGAGCTCGCGCGGGTCATCGGGCTCGTCCCCGCGACGCGGCAGACGCTGCTGTTCTCGGCGACCTTCGCGCCCGAGGTCGAGGCCCTCGCGGGGCGCATCCTGCGCGCGCCCACGCGGGTCGACTCACCCGTCGCCGAGGGTGATCACGCGGTGATCGAGCAGCGGGTGTTCGAGGTCGACGAGGGGCGCCGCGCGTCGCTCCTGCTGCATCTCCTGCGCGAGAAGAACTGGTCGCGGGCGCTGGTCTTCGTCGCCAGCCAGCACGCCGCCGAGCACCTCGCGACGCGGCTGCGCAAGGCCGAGATCTTCGCGACGCCCTTTCACGGCGGGCTCAGCCAGGGCGCGCGCACCCAGGCGCTGCGCGAGTTTCAGGAGCAGCGCTGGGACGTGCTGGTCACCACCGACCTCGCCGCGCGCGGCCTGCACATCGACCGGCTGCCCGTGGTGGTGAACTACGACCTCCCCCGCTCCGCCCAGGACTACACCCACCGCATCGGCCGCACGGGCCGCGCGGGAGAGAGCGGGCTCGCCGTCACCTTCGTCACGCCCGCCAGCGAGGCCCACTGGCGGCTCATCGAGAAGCGCCAGGGGCTGAGCGTGCCGCGCGAGCGGGTGCCGGGCTTCGAGCCCACCGCGGTCGCACCGGTGGTCGCGCGGCCCGTCGAGGGCACCGGCGGCGTGAAGGGCAAGCGGCCGAGCAAGAAGGACAAGGCGCGGCTCGCCGCCTCGCGCTGACCACCCGCGGGACGCCAGGGATGGCGCATCGACGGCGCGGCCGTGGTGAGATCACGGGATGCACGATGCGCCCGCGGTTCCGACGCTCGCGGCCGACATGACGCCCTTCACCGCAGGCGCGCTGGGGGCCTACGCTCCGCCGCTGGCGGGACCCGCCGGGGTGCTGCTCTCGGGCACGCAGGGGTACGCCCGCCGCGTGGGGGACGGGTGGGCCTATGTGCCCCTCGCGCTCTGGGGATGGCGCGCGGCCACCGCCGATGGCTTCGTCGTCGTTGACCCGCAGGGCGGCGTCACCCGCGTCGACGCCTCCGGCGCGCGCGCGACACCAGGCACGTCGAGCGGCCCTGATGAGATGCTCTCCGCGGCGGCGGTCGCGTGGGACCCCCTGCGCGAGACCCTCGTGCTCTTCGGCGGTGCCATCGGCAAACGCGCCGTGGCCGACACCTGGGAGTGGCACGACGGGGTGTGGAAGCGCGCGAAGACGAAGCCCCGACCCGCGGCGCGCGGTCACGCGCAGATGGCCTGGGCGCCGCCCCTCGGCGGGATGCTGGTCACCGGCGGCTTCGCGAAGTACCGGCACTTCTACGACCTCGCGCTCTACCGCGGCGGGGCCTGGGAGGAGTGGCCGCACCCCGCCTTCAGCGACGCCGAGCTCGCCGCTGCGTTCGTGGCCTGCGACGCCGCGACGGGGCAGGTGATCCAGGGCTTCTGGACGAGCGAGCCCCGCGGCCTCGGGCTGTGGCGCCACGTCGGTCGCCACCGCTGGGAGCGCGCGGGGCAGGTGGCGTTTCCGACGGTGGCGAACGACCTCGCGGGGCTCTTTCGGATGCAGTCATTCCTCTTCGCGCTGGACCCCGCGACGCGCGCGCTCGTGGGCGTGGGGTACGACGACGCGCTGCGGCCGGTGACGCTCTCGGTCCCGCTCGGCGCGTGGTTCGACGCGCTCCCGCCGGTCGAGGAGTGACCGCGGAGGGGCCATGCTCGCGCTCAGACGCGCCCTTCGCGACGGAGGCCCGCGCCGATGTCGCGAATGCGCCCGAGGCTGCGTTCGAGCGCGGCCATGTCGGTGTGCACCGAGCTCGTGCCGAGCACCAGGGGATGACCGTGCGGCGCCGCGGACCCGAGCAGCACCCGGGTCTCACCGCGCGCCTCGAAGGTGATCGCGCCGTCGCCCTCGTCGAAGACCGCGAGGGTGTCCGTCAGCTCGGTCCCCGCGACCCGCGCGGTGCCTTCGTGTACGAAGCACCAGGCGGTGCGGTGGTCGGCCGGCGGGGTGTAGGTCCAGCGCTCGCCGTCGCGGAGGTGCGCGTCGAGGTAGGTCATCGACGCGGGCGCGGGCACCGGGCTGCGACGACCGCCGTAGCGCCCGAGGAGCACCCGCACGCCGTCCACCAGCGGGACCTCCTCGGGCGGGATGTAGTGCGACTCCGCGGGCGCCTCCTCGTGCGAGGGCGGCATGGCCACCCAGAGCTGAAACCCGTGCAGGTACGTGGTGTTCGGCAGCACCCCGCCGCGGTGCCACACCCCGCCACCAGACATCATCCACTCCAGACCCCCGGCGCGCAGCACGCCGGATTTCCTCGTGGTGTCTTCGTAGGTGACGTCGGCGTCGCGCACGTAGGTGAGCGTCGCGATGCCCGAGTGCGGGTGAAAGGGAAAGCCCATCCCGGGCCGCACCTCGCCCTTGATCTGGTCGAGGAACACGAAAGGCTTGATCGCCTCACCGAGGTCCCCGGGGCTCACCATGCGGCGAATGAACCCGTGCCGCGAGCCCCGCGTGCGCAGGCGGATCCCGCGGGCGCTCACGACGCGCTCCGGGGTCGGCGCGCGCACGCACCCCGCGAGGGCCGCGCCGCCGACGAGCAGGGCCTCGCGACGAGACGGCGGGGCGCGCATGTCACTTCGTGCTCCGCAGGATGCCGAGGGTGATCCCGACGCCCGAGAAGACGTGCATCACCGCGAGCACGAGCTTCAGGCCGCCGCCCGCGTCGGCGAGGTTCGCCGGGCCGACCATCGAGAGCAGCGCGAACACCACGGCGACGAGGGTGAAGACCTTCGCCGGGTCCTTCGCGAAGCGCGCGATGGCCAGCGCCACGAGGGAGGCGGGGATCGCCGAGACCAGAGACGACATCACCACCGCCGCGACGGCGAGGGAGGCGGGCGGCCCCGCCGGGGCGAAGCGGCCGACGAGCGAGACCCCTGCGGCGCCCGCGCCGAAGAACAGCACGAGGTTGCCCACGAGGCCCAGGGCGGCGCCCGCGAAGGCGCCCTTGAAGATCGCGCCCGCGCTCCAGCGCTGCGCGACGGTGAGTTGTGTGTCTGACATGGGAGGCTCTCCTTCTGGCACCGCGCGGCTTCGCGTCGGCGCCGACGGCGGCCATTGTGCGCACCCTCCCCCTGGCGCGCAGCGGGACGAACAGGAACACTGTGTCCCATGAGAGGGACAACGGATCCTGGCTTGCTGGCGCTCTTCGCCTCCGTGGTGGAGAGCGGCGGGGTGCGGGCGGCGGCGTTGCGCACGGGGGCGCCGCGGTCGAGCGTGAGCCGGGGGCTGAGCGCCCTGGAGGCCCACCTCGGGGCGCGCCTGCTCCAGCGCAGCACAAGGGCCCTGGCGCTCACCGAGGAGGGCGACGCGCTCTACCAACGGGTGCGCCCGGCCCTCGCTGCCCTGCGCGACGCCGAGGGGGTGGTGCGCGCGCTGCGAGACCGCCCCACGGGCACCCTCCGCGTGGCCGCGCCGCCGCTGTTCGCCGACGTGTACCTCGGCCCGATCGTCGCGAGCTACACCCGGCGCTTCCCCGAGGTCCGGGTGGAGCTGCTGCTCGACGACCGCCTCGTCGACATCGTGAGCGAGGGCGTCGACTGCGCGCTGCGCGCGGGGCGCCTGACCGACTCCACCCTCGTCGCGCGCGCGCTGGGCAGCGGACGGCAGCGGGTCTACGCCTCGCCCGACTACCTCCGCGCCCGCGGCGAGCCCGCGCGGCCGAGCGACCTCAAGGGCCACGACGCGGTGGTCTTCTCGGGCCGCAAAGATCCCGCGCGGTGGGTCTTCACCGCGAAGGGGCGCAAGGTGGCGGTGACGGTGAGTCCGCGGATCCAGGTGAACAGCATGACCCTGGTGCGCGACCTCGCCAGCGCGGGCGCGGGCCTGACGATGCTCCCGGAGTTCGTCGCGCGCGAGAGCCTGCGCCGCGGGGAGCTGCGCGAGGTGCTCACGGCGTGGAGCGCGCCGCGCGGGGTGATCTACGCGGTGTACCCCAGCGAGCAGCACCTCGCACCGCGCACCCGGGCCTTTCTCGACCTGATGGTCGAGCACTTCACCGCGCACCCGCTGGGGGAGTGACCCGAGGCCCG
>JBILLI010000527.1:0-5594 GCA_044376155.1 Polyangiales bacterium | reverse complement strand
TGCTCGACCACTTCGCGCTCTACGCCCGCAAAGACAAGCGCTACCGCCCCGCGGGCGGCTGCAAGATCCCGCAGAAGTTCATCGGGTTCTCCGACCACGGGTTCTACCTCTGCTGGCACCAGGGGCGGAACATCCGCGACGCGTCGCTGGTCTCGGCGCTGCGCTCGGACCTCGCGCGGGACATCGTGCGCGAGGGCCTGGAGAAGCGCTGCGTGGCCTGCAACAGCTTCAACTACGCCTGGGACGACGACTGGAACGCGGGGATGCTCACCAGCGCCCTGCGCGGCGAGAGCGTGGAGCAGGGCGTGGTCGCGCTGCGCGTGCCCTCGAAGCGCGAGTCGGTCGGCGGCTCTCGCGGCAACACCCTGGACCTCCATGACGACTGACCCCTGCCTCGTGGGCGTGAACCTCCCGTGGCTCTTCGGCGCCTACGGCCACGACCTCGCGACCAACGAGATGCACCCCGACTGGGGCCACGACTTCGACGCCTTTCGCGCCTACCGCCCGCTGGTCGAGGCCCGCGAGATGGGCTTCGCCGCGGTGCGCGTCTGGCTCTGCGAGAAGGGCGAGGGGATCATCACCCGCGACGGCCGCGTCGAGGCCGTGAACCCCGAGCTCCTCGCGGCCATCGACGCCCTGCAAGACGGCGCGCGGCTCGTCGGGATGAAGGTCTACTGGTCCCTGCTCGACGGCAACGCGTGGGCGCGGGAGGGCGACGCGCTCACGGGCTCCCTTGTGGGTGACCTCGCGCAGACCGAGCGCTTCGCCGCGAAGGTGGCCGCCCCCATCGCCGCGCGCCTCGACCCCGCCCTCACCGTCGGCGTCGAGGTCATCAACGAGCCCGAAGCCCTTGCGGCAGAGGGGGTTCCGGCGGGTCACGGATCCATCCCGTGGGGCGACATCGCGCGCTGCGTGCGGGTCACGGGCGACGCGCTGCGCACCGCCGCGCCGGGACTCCTGGTCACCGCGGGCACGCTCTCGCCCTACCTCCCGCGGTTGCTGTCGGGGGATCCCCGCGTCGACGCGGTGGACGTGCACGCCTACCACGCCACCGCGGGCCTACCCTCGCGCGCGCAGCTCGCGCAGGAGTCGGGCCTCGCCGCCCTCGAAGACCTGGCGTTTCCGCTCATCGCCGGGGAGTGCGGGCTCACCGACGAGGTCCCCGCGGAGTCGCACGTCGACCTGCAGAACTACGTCTACAACGCCGACCGACTGGGGTACTCCGCGGCCTTTCTCTGGAAGCTGGAGGGGTGGCTGCTGGATCCGAAGTCCCCCACCCGCGCGTTCACCCCCGCGGGGCGCGTGCTGCGCGACCGCCTCGCCACACGAGCCACGCGCACGTCAGCAGGCTGAGCAGCGCGAGCCCGCGCAGGGGCAGGTCGCGCGAGGGCGCGTAGGTCATCACCACCCGCTGCGGCCCCGCCCCGACGCGCACCGCGCGCATGAGGAAGTTCGCGCGCCGCACCGGGGTCTCGACGCCGTTCACCGTCGCGCGCCACCCCGCGTCCCACGCTTCGTTCACCACGATCCACCCCGCGGCGGGGGCGTTCACCGTCACCGTCACGGCGTCGCGCGCCACGAGGGTGTGACCTGGAACCATCCCAACCCTCTGCGCGCCAGGGGGATCGGAGACATCCGGGGATTCCAACAGGCACACGGGCGAGGGGGCGAGGGCGCGGAGGTGGGTGATCACCGCGTCGCCCGAGGGGAGGGTCTCGGCGCGGGGCACCCAGTACGCCGTGGGGAGCGCGTCGCGCACCTCCCAGAGACCGTCGCCGCGGTCGTCGGCGATGCGAGGCTCGGCGCCTGCGGGGAGGAAGTGGTGCGTGGTGCCGTGGAGAAAGTGCGGTCCGCGCAGGAGGTAGCGCACGCCGTACTGCGCGAGGAGCTCGGGGGCGCGATCGAGCCCGTTGATCACCCGGGCGTAGCGCTCGGACTGCAGCGGGTCTTGATAGCCCCGGCCGTCGCGGAAACGAAAACGCGTGCCCGCGCGGAGGCCGAGGCCGAACTCGTCCCACGCGCGCCACGAGGATGTGTCGCGGGGGAGCCTGCCGCGCAGGGCGTTCCATCGCGCGGTGGCGCCGGGAGGATCCCCCGGTCGGAGGTCGCGGTCGGGCGGGAGGGCGGCGAAGGCCGTGGCGAAGATCAGCGCGGTGAGCAGGGGGAGGGTGAGCCTCGGACGGGGCAGGTGCAGCGCGCCCGCGGCGGCGAGGACGGCCGCGCACGCCCCGAGCACCGCGCTGTAGCGCACGGGCTCGCGAAACGCGCTGACCCCGGGCACGAGGTGAAAGGCCACGCGGAACACGGGCGTGTGCGCGCCGAACATCATCGCGAGGGCGACGAGCGCGGTGGCCGCGAGGGTGAGGCGGATCGCGCGCGAGAGGATCACCGAGGGACGCGCCGCGCCGAGGATCGCGAGGGCCACGAGAGGGGCGCCGAGGTAGAGGAACTTGTTCCGCGGCCAGAGCAGCCCGGGGAGGTCGCGGAGGGGGTACGCGCCCTCGGCGATGGCGTGAAAGTCCTTGGCGCGCTGCACGCTGTCGCGCGAGAGGTCGCGCGTGGGGAGCACCATCACGGCGCACATCCCGAGGGTCAACGCGCCCGCGAGCAGAAGGTACGGCCAGGCGCGACGGTGCGGGAGGCAGCGCGCGAGGGTGAACACCGCCGCGGTGAGCGCGGTGAAAAAGAGCGACGGGGGAGAGCCCACGCTGGTGGCCGTGGCGACGACCAGCGCGAGGATCGCCGCGCGGCGCGCGTCGGGTGATTGCGCGAGGCGCTCCACCGCCCAGAGCACCGCGGGGAGGAACGCGAGGGTGTACGAGAGGTTCACCTCCCACATGCGGCGGGGATAGGGCGCGGAGAAGAAGGCCACGCCGCCCAGCACCGCGGCGCCCCAGGGCGCGCCCCGGGCGCGGAGAAAGCCCGTCATCGCGCAGCCCGCGAGGACGAAGTGCAACGGCGCGCGGAGCTCGGCGAGGGCGCGGGAGGGTGCACCCCGGGAGAGGGCGCAGAGGGCGTGATTGAGGGGATAGAACTGCCCGTTCTGGGGGTCGGCCGCGAAGGGGTAGCCGAAGCGATCGTAGGGGTTCCAACGAGGCCAGACGCCGTCGCGCAGGGACTCGCAGAGGTAGACGAGGTCGGGCCAGTACTGGTCGGGAACGTCCCAGACGAACCAGCCGTGGCCCGCGAGCCAGGGCGCGAACATCATCGCGGTGAGGGCGGTGAAGAGGGCGACGACCCACGCCCAGGCGGCGCGCGGTGCGAGGGGGGCTGTGGGGATCACGCGCGGGCGGCACGGTAGCGCGAACGCAAATTTCCCGGGAGCGCCCCGCCGAGGCCACGATGCCGCGCGGTCGCCGCGTTGGACGTCTCACCGGGCGCGGGTAGAGTGTCCCCCATGGGATCGCGCGCGTGGCTCGGGGTGACCTTGCTTCTGGTGGCCTGTTCGGATGACTCGGGCCGCTTCTTTCCGGAGAACGACGGCGCGCAGGCCGCCGACGCGACGATGAGCGACGCGGTCGCCACCGACATCGTCAGCACCGACATCGTCAGCACCGACGTGCCCTCCGACCGCGGCGCCTCCGTGGACCGCGGCGCCCCCGTGGACCGCGGCCCCAACCGCTGCCCCTCGGGCTGCGCGACGAACAGCGACTGCGCACCCTGCGCCGAGCGCGCGGGCGAGCTCTTCTGCTGCATCTCGGGGCTGTGCGTGTTCACCTCCGAGCCGATGTGCGTCGCCACCCCCGACGGCGGCGGCGGGGGGGGGCCCGACGGCGGCGGTGACGGCGGCAACGACGGCGCGGCCAACGACACCAGCGGCAACCCCTTCGACGACACGCCCGAGCCCGACAGCGGGGCGATGATGCCCGAGGACGTCCCCATGACCCCCGCGGACCTCGGGGTGATGGACGGCGGCACGGGCAGCGACGTGGTGAACGACCTCGCGGGCGACACCGCGGGCTGATCCGCGGCGGCGCCCGGAGGCGCGACGCTCAGCTCTCGAGCACCTTCGCGAAGGTGAAGTGACCGCCGTCGCGCTCGATGCGCACGGTGTCGTGGGGGCTGAACTCCCCCGCGAGGAGCTTCTGCGCGAGGGGGTTCTCGATGTGCTGCTGGATCGCGCGCTTGAGGGGGCGCGCGCCGTAGACCGGGTCCCAGCCGATGTCGCCGAGGGCCTCGCGGGCCTCGTCGCTCACGGCGAGCTTGAGGTCGCGCCGCGCGAGCCGGCGCTCGAAGATGCGGAGCTGGATGTCGACGATCTGCCGCAGCGCGTCCTTGTCGAGGCGGTGGAAGATGATCACCTCGTCGAGGCGGTTGAGGAACTCCGGGCGGAAGTGCCGACGCAGCTCCTCCTGCACCGCGCCGCGGATGGAGTCGTCGCTCTCCTCGCGGTCGAGGATGTGCGTGCTGCCCACGTTGCTCGTGAGGATCAGCACGGTGTTGCGAAAGTCCACGGTGCGCCCCTGGCCGTCGGTGAGGCGCCCGTCGTCGAGCACCTGGAGCAGCACGTTCCACACGTCGGGGTGGGCCTTCTCGACCTCGTCGAAGAGCACCACGGAGTAGGGCCGTCGGCGCACGGGCTCGGTGAGCTGCCCGCCCTCGTCGTAGCCCACGTACCCGGGCGGCGCGCCCACGAGGCGCGAGACCGAGTGCTTCTCCATGTACTCGCTCATGTCGATGCGGATCATCGCCCGCTCGTCATCGAACAAGAACTCCGCGAGGGCCTTGGCGAGCTCGGTCTTGCCCACGCCCGTGGGACCGAGGAACAAGAAGCTCCCGATGGGCCGACGCTCGTCGCCGAGCCCCGAGCGCGCGCGGCGCACCGCGTTCGACACGGCCTCGAGCGCGTCGCGCTGACCCACCACGCGCTTGCGCAGCTCGCCCTCGAGCCCGAGCAGGCGCGCCTGCTCCGACTCCATCATCTTGTTCACCGGGATGCCGGTCCACTTGCCCACGATCTCGGCGATGTCGTCGGCCGTGACCTCTTCTTTGAGGTAGCGACGGCCGTCGCGCTGGGCCTTCGTGATCTCGCCCTGCTGCGCGTCGAGCTCCCGCTGCAGGCTCGGGATCACGCTGTATTGCAGCTCCCCGGCCTTCTCGTAGAGCCCCTGGCGGGTGAAGCGATCGAGGTCCCCCTTGGCCTTCTCGACCTTCTCCTTCACCTCGCGGACCTTCGTGATGAGCTCCTTCTCGCGGAGCCACTGGGCCTTCATCCCCTCCGCCGTCGCGCGGCGCTCGGCGACCTCGCGGGAGACCTCTTCGAGCCGCAGGCGGCTGGCGTGGTCGGGCTCGCGCACCAGGGCCTGCCGCTCGATCTCGAGCTGGGTGATCTTGCGCTGCTCCTGGTCGATCTCCAGGGGCATCGACCCGATCTCCATCTTGAGCTTGCTCGCGGCCTCGTCGACGAGGTCGATGGCCTTGTCGGGCAGGAAGCGCTCGGTGATGTACCGGTTCGACAGCGTCGCCGCGGCCACGAGGGCCTCGTCGCGGATGCGAATGCCGTGGTGCACCTCGTAGCGGTCCTTGAGCCCGCGCAGGATCGCCACGGTGTCTTCGACCGTGGGCTGGCCCACGAAGACCTGTTGAAAGCGCCG
>JBILLI010000526.1:0-5615 GCA_044376155.1 Polyangiales bacterium | reverse complement strand
GCAACGGTGACTTCGCCAACAAGGTGGGCACCTACGGCGTCGCGGTGCTCGCGAAGCACCACGGCGTGCCCTTTCACCCCGTGGCGCCGTTCACCACCGTGGACCTCGCGTGCGCCCGCGGCGACGACATCGAGATCGAGCAGCGCGCCGCCGAGGAGGTGCGCGGGGTGCGCGGGTCGTTTGGTGCGGTGCGATGGGCGCCCGAGGGCTGCGCGGTGTTCAACCCCGCGTTCGACGTGACCCCCGCGGCGCTGGTGACGTCCCTGGTGCTCGACCGCGGGGTGTTCACCCCCGCGGCCTTCGCCGCGCACTGCGCGAAGGGCTGAGCATGCGTCGCGCGTGAGCTCCGCCTCCTCCGCGCTGCCGCGCGCCCTCCCCCACCCCCGAGATGCGCAACGCCTCGCCATTGTTCCTCGGGTTCACGCTGAAAACGCCGGGGTTCGCCGTCGCTCTCGGTTCGTGGGATCACCGGCTCACCCCGGGCAACTGTAGGTGGTCACCCGGCACTCGCCGGGTTGCAAGGGGCCGGGCGGTTCTCGCGAGGTACCTGCGTCTTGAAACCAGCGGGGCAACGCGGCTGCCGCGCGCGGACGCGAGAGGGACCGCGCGTTGCGAGACAACCCGGCGAGTGCCGGGTGACCACCTACGGTTGCCCGGGGTGAGCCGGTGATCCCACGAACCGAGAGCGACGGCGAACCCCGGAGTTTTCAGCGTGAACCCGAGGGACAACGGCGAGGCGTTGCGCATCTCGGGGGCATGAGCCCCGTGTCCGAAGGTTTTCGGTAAAGCCAAGCACAGCGTGGGGGAGGGCGCGCGGCAGCGCAGAGGCTTTGAAACTCGTGTGAAATCCGCGGTTGGGTCCACCGCCGTGCGCGCTGCCGCGTGGCTCAGCCCCCGCTCGGATCCTTCTTCGCCCGCGGGCCCCGCCGACCCTCGTAGAGGCCCGCGAGGGGCTCCACCACGACTGCTGGTACGCCTCGGCGCTCCACAGGAGGATCGTGTCGTCGATGCGTCGCTTGAGCTCGCCGAGTTCGGTGAGCAGGGACTGCAGGGTGGCAACGTTGTCGAGGTCCTCGGTGACGGCCTCGGGGTCGTAGTTCACCACGGTGGCGAGCTCGGGGTGGGCGGCCATCGCCCGAGCGAACTGCCGTCCCCCCTCGGGAAAGGCCGTGGGCGTACGCAGGATCGCGCGACGGTCATCTTCGTTCAGCAGCACGAGGAAGGGCGCCAGTCGGCTCAGCACGTCCTTCAGGGACCGCTCCGCGCGCTCGGTGACGGCGCGGAGTTCGTCGGTGTCAACGCGGGTGTAGTTCATCTCGTCCATGCTCCCCGGGTGGTTGGCGGGCAGAGCCCCTCTCGGCCCCCACCACCGTGTTCCTGACGGGGATCACACATACCATCGTTCCTACGAGGCCGTCATGCTGATTTTGCACTGTCGCGGGACGGCACGGCGCGAGGAAGGCGAAGGAACCCAGGGCAGCGAGGGGTGAGGTCTGAGAGAGCGGGCTCCTGGGCCCCGAGGGAGGGGTCGCACCCTGACCCGGCGGGGTCGGAGGCCGCCACGGTCGGGGGGTGGGGCCGCGGGGGCGGGGTGAGGGGCTGCCATGGCAGGGTCCGAGGCTGACCGGCCGGGGTCCGAGGCCGACCTGGCAGCGTCCGAAGGGGCGTGCCGACGACCGACCGCCCTGGTCGGGCGACATTGTGATCTGCAGTTGAAACGATTCACCATGGGCCGAGATTGACCGGGAGAACATTCTCCCTGAGAAGAATGCACCCCATCCACGCGCGTTCGCGAAATCCAGAAGTCACGCGCCATTGCTTCCACAGGAACATGGCGGTTGAGAATATTCTCCACATCTCCCACCGGTCTGGCATGTGGCTCGAAAGGTGCTTTCCGGACACAGAGACAACGACCAACACAATTCCACGGAAAGTCGACCTGACGAATCTCATGCACCTGATCAACCCGGGCCCGGAGACCGACCGCAAGGAACTACTCACGCTTCTATTTCATATTGCATTTGGAGCTTCCCCAGATGAGGTCGACCATCAATTTTGAAACGAGGACAGTCTCGACACTCAAGCACCGATGCTACCACCTGAAGTTCTAGCGCACAGAGGCAGAACGGCATGAACCTTCCCTTCTTCGCGATAGGTTCATCCGCGATTGGCATCATATTTTACACCGCAACTGGCAGCACTCAAGGAGTGTGCTTTGACGGAGTCCAACCAGTCAGACTCCACGCGCCGCTCCGGCGAGTGTACTCCAACACCCATCTTACGCGCAGACCGACCTCCTCTTCACCCATGGACAGAGACACGATACCCCGCATTGAGCGTGCGATAGGCGAGAGCGTACACGCCTGCCTTGCCGGAACATCTCTGCCGGCTCCGACAGTTGCGCTTGCCGTATTGAGCAGAGGACAAATTGTATCACTTCACCTTGAGTTCGGGCGAATCTCTTTCGATGCGCGCTGCCTTTCCAGCCGCCTCCGAGCCATCAGAATCCCTGCTCCCAACTTAGGAAGATCCCGGCACTCACACAATTGCTCGTGGGAGCACTTCTCACTTTCATTCGATTTGTTCCCAGACGCCCAGCAATCAGACGATTCCAACTCAACAACTCCCCTTCAACAAGATCGCGAGCGGAGGCTCGCGTTCATGAGGACCACACACCCGTCGGGAGCGACCGAGAGCGCCGTGATCTCGTCGTCGAACGCACAGCCGCCCGCGCGTCGTCGCGCCTTCGGTGGCGCGCCATGATCTCGCTGCACGGTCGGCGAAGTCCCCTGGGCTTTGGCATCGCGGTGGGTTCGGAAGCTTGACCCGGCGCATCCAAGCTGTTCCCGTTGCGCGACGATGACCGCTGCCGTTCGACGTGCGAGCCGCGCTGATCTCGACGCGTTGCCGGAGACGCGGGTCGGGGAGCTCATCGGCGGCGTGCTCTACAGCATGGCCCGCCCGCGCCCGGCTCATCAGTCGGCCGGCACGGTGTTGGGCGGCGAGCTCAACGGCCCCTTTCAACGAGGACGCGGAGGCCCCGGGGGATGGTGGATCGTCGCCGAGCCGGGCATCGCGTTCCCCGCGCTCGACGTCGAGGAGGTCGTCCCCGACGTCGCGGGGTGGCGACGCGCGCGCATGCCCACGCTCCCCCGTGAATCACCGATCGAGGTGGTGCCCGACTGGGTCTGCGAGGTCCTGTCGCCCTCCACGCGCCGTCACGATCAGCGCATCAAGCGCCCGTTGTACGCCGCGGCGGGTGTGGGCTGGATGTGGCTCGTCGACGTCGACGCGCGCACCCTCGTCGTCAGCCGCAACGAGAATGGCCGCTGGGTGGAGCTCGGCGTCTGGGCCGACGACGAGCGTTTGCGTGCGGAGCCCTTTGAGTCGCACGAGCTCGCCCTCGGCGATCTCTGGGACACCGGCGAGCCTCGGCACGAGCCGTAGGGCGCGCGCTTCCTCGCCTTGACACCGCCGCGCCCTCCGTGGATTCACTTCCCAGTGATGTCCGCCAAGGCCCTGCGCATCGCACCGTCGATCCTCTCCGCGGACTTTGGCCGCCTCGGCGACGAGGTCCGCGCGGTGGACGAGGCCGGCGCCGACTGGATCCACGTCGACGTGATGGACGGGCGCTTCGTGCCCAACCTCACCATCGGCCCGCTGATCGCCTCCGCCGTGCGCCGCAGCACCGCGAAGGTGGTCGACTGCCACCTGATGATCGTCGAGCCCGAGCGCTACGTGGGGGACTTCATCAAGGCCGGCGCCGACGTGGTCTCGGTGCACGTCGAGGCGTGCACACACCTCGAGCGCACGCTGCAGGTGATCCGCGAGGCGGGGCGGCGCGCGGGCGTGGTGCTGAACCCCGCGACCTCCGAGGAGACCCTGCGCTACGTGATGCACTGCGTGGACCTCGTGCTGCTGATGAGCGTGAACCCGGGCTTCGGCGGGCAGCGCTTCATCGACGCGGTGCTCCCGAAGATCCGCGCGGTGCGCGGGATGATCGACGCCAGCGGCCGCGACATCGACCTGCAGGTCGACGGCGGGATCACCCCCGAGACCGCGCCCCGGGTGCGCGAGGCCGGCGCCGACGTCTTCGTCGCGGGCTCGGCGGTCTTCGGCGCGAAGGACTACCGCGCGGCCATCGCCGCGCTGCGCTGACCGATTCGGGAGGGGTGACACCATGAGTGACGAGGCCCAGGGCCCCGCAGGGATCGAGACGATCTACATCGCCGGCCGCGCCGCCTCGCGACGCCTGCAGCGCGCGAGACTGGTGGTCCTCGACGGCCCCGACAAGGGCGCCGGGGTCGACATCGACCAGCCCCGGGTGACCCTCGGTCGCGCCGCGGTGTGCTCCCTCGCGCTCACCGACCGCGCGGTGTCCTCCGTGCACGCCGAGATCGAAGCCGCCGAGGCGGGCTGGGTGATCCGTGACCTCGGGAGCACCAACGGGGTCTTCGTGGGCGACATTCGCCTGCGCGACGCGGTGCTGCCCCTCGGCGCGCGCGTGCGCGTCGGCACCACCACCCTGCAGATCAACGCCCTCGACGGCGCGGTGGACATCCCGCTCAGCCGCGAAGACCGCTTTCACGACCTCGTGGGTCGCTCGGTGGTGATGCGCCAGGTGTTCGCGCAGCTCGAACGCGTCGCGGCCTCGGACGTCACCGTGCTCATCACGGGCGAGACGGGCACGGGCAAGGAGCTCGTGGCCCGCGCGATCCACGCCGCCTCGCGCCGCGCGAAGGGCCCGCTGGTGGTGCAGGACTGCTCCGCCCTCCCCCGCGACCTCGTCGAGAGCGTGCTCTTCGGCCACGAGCGCGGGTCCTTCACGGGCGCCACCGAGCGACGTCTCGGGTGCTTCGAGCAGGCGCAGGGCGGCACGGTCTTTCTCGACGAGATCGGCGAGCTCGACCTCGCGCTGCAGCCCAAGCTCCTTCGCGTGCTCGAGGGCCGCGAGGTGCGGCGCGTGGGCGGCGCGCAGACCGTGCCCGTCGACGCGCGCATCGTCGCCGCCACCAACCGCGACCTCCGCGCGATGGTCGGCGCGTCGACCTTTCGCGAGGACCTCTACTACCGCCTCGGCGTGGTCACCATCGAGCTCCCGCCGCTGCGCGCGCGGCGTGAAGACATCCCTCTGCTCGCCAACGCGCTCCTCGAACGCTTCTGCGCGCGCAACCCCGAGCTCGGCCCGCGCACGCTGAGCGCCGAGGCCCTCGCGCGGCTGCAGTCCGCGCCGTGGCCCGGCAACGCGAGAGAGCTCCGCAACGCCGTGGAGCGCGCGGCCTCCCTCGCGGAGTCGTCAGAGCTCACCGCCGACGACCTCATGCCCGCGTCGGCCGCGCGGCTCGCCGCGACCACCGCGCCGTCGTCCCGCGGGGCAGACGTCAACGCCATGGCGGGGGCGCGCGGAGAGCTCCGCGACGAGCTCGCGACGATGCCCTTCAAAGACGCCAAGCTGCGGGTGTTGGAGAGCTTCGAGCCCGCGTACCTCGCGGCGCTGCTGCAGCGGCACCACGGCAACATCACGCGCAGCGCGATGGCCGCGGGCCTCACGCGCTATCACCTCCGCGAGCTCTGCAAACGCTACGGGCTGCGCGACACCGACAACGAGCCCGAGT
>JBILLI010000058.1:0-19027 GCA_044376155.1 Polyangiales bacterium | reverse complement strand
GGCTGGGCCACGCAAGGGAGGAGCAACGTCGCTGCGCGCCGCGGATCCGCTCGCATTCCGGACCTGGCTTGTGACTCGCGACACTAGGGGCGCTCGTTGACCAGCGCGGTGACGGCCTGCTCCAGCGCGGCGGGCGACTCGAAGCCCACCGACACCGAGCGCACGCGCCCCGCGCGGTCGATCATCACGAGCGTCGGCAGGCTCTGCACGCCGTAGCGGGCCATGGCGCCGGGGCTCGACGCGAGGGTGTACCGAATGCCCATGCGCGAGCCCACCCCGCGCACCACCTCGGGGGGGTCATCGGTGAGCCCGATGACGGTCAGTCCCTGCGCGCGAAAGCGCTCGGCGACGCGGTTCAGCGCGGGCATCATCATGCGGCAGGGGCCGCACCAGCTCGCCCAGAAGTCCAGCAGCACCACGCGGCCGCGGAGGGTCGAGAGGTCCATCGAGTCGCTCCCGCTCACCACCGTGGCGCCCTGCAACGACGGGGGTGAGGAGCCGACCGCGGGCGGGCCCGAGGGACGTTGGGGGACGCCGCCGAGGGTCACGGTGAGTGGCATGCGCGCGCCCCCGCGACGCACCGTGATCGGGTATGCCATCCCGGCACCCGCCGCGCGCACCGAGCGCGTGAGCTGCTCGGGATCGCCCGGCGGCAGGCCTCGCGCGAGCACGATGACATCCCCCGCGCGAAGCCCCGCGCGCGCCGCGGGGCCGTCTCCGACGACGTCCTCGACGGCCACGCCGCCCTGCCCCGGGCGGAGCTGCGCCCCGAGGAACCCGGGCTCCGACGGCGCGCCCTGGGGATCGGCATGGAGGGCCGCGGGGCTTAGCGAGAGCGCAGCGGCGAGGGAGAAGGCCTGACGGAGCGGCATCGCGCGGAGGATAGCACTCGTCCCGGTTCGAGACCGCGCGCCGCTCGGGGTATCCTCCCGGCGTGCCGCGTCGCCTCGCTCGTGTCTTTGCCATCGCCCTCGCCGGACTCAGCACCGCGGGAGACTGGCCCGGGTCGGGTCTGCGCCTCGCGGAGGAGTTTCGCGGCGCCGACCCGGCGCGGCGCGTGGCGATCGTCGCCGAGGCCGCGGCGGCGGGCGCCGACGAGAGCGCCGCCACCCTGCGCGCAGCGCTCAACGATCCCTCCGAGGCGGTCGTGATCGCGGCGTTGGAGGCGGTCGCTCGGCATCGATCGCGACCGCTCGCGGGCGAGGTGTCGGCGCGCCTCGGCGACGAGCGCGCGGCGGTGCGGCTCGGCGCGGTCCACGCCGCGAGGGTCCTGCGCGCGCGGGACGCGATGCCCGGGCTGCTGCGGGCCGCGGGCGACAGCGAGGTCGCCGTGCGCGTGGCGGCCGTCGCCGCCGTGGCCGCGCTGGGCGCCCCGGGTTCGGCCGCGGCGCTGCTCGACCGCGTGCATGACCCCGAGAGCGCCGTTCGCGTCGCCGCCGTGCGAGCGCTGGGTGAGCTCGGGGACGCGAGCGCCGCGCTGACGGTCCTCGGCGTGCTCGACGACCCCAACCCCGACGTGCGGGTGGCCGCCGCGCAGGCGTTGGGGCACATCCCTGACCTTCGCGCCGTCGAGGCGCTCCGCGGCGCGCTGCGCGACGACGTGGTCTCGGTGCGACTCGCCGCCCTTCGCGCCCTGAGCGTCGTCGGTGACGCGGCCGACGCGGCGGTCGATGACATCGCCCCGATGGTCCTGCGCGCCGCGCCGCGGATGGAGCTCGCCGCGCGCGAGGCCCTCGCCCGGGCGGCGCTGGAGACGCTCTGCGCCCTCGACGCGCCGCGCGCCACCGCGCTGCTCGCCCGCGCGCTCCGCGAGGGACGCGAGGACGACGTATTTCGCGCCACCGAGGTGCTGCGCGACGCGCCCGCGGGGCAGCGCGCCCGTCTCATCGAAGCGCTCGGGCCGCTCCCATCGCTGACCGCCGCGCAGGTCGGTCTGCTCGGAGCGCTCGGCGGCACCCTCGCGGGCGACGCGCTCGTCGACGGCTTGCAGCGCGCGACGACCGAGTCGAGCCCGCGAATTCTCACCGCGCTCGGGCGCAGCGGAGACCCCCGGGCGCCGAGGATTCTTCTGCGAACCATCGGCCGCGACGTCGCTCCGCCCACGACCCCGACCCGCGCGCCGCGCTGCGCCCGCACCGGCGCCGAGGCGGGCGCGTTGGCCGGTCTGCGGGCCTACGTCGATCGCGTGGGGGCCCTCCCTGCGGTGGCGGTTGATCCGCTGCTCGCGTGGCTGGCGGCGCAGCCGGCCCACTGCCGCGACGAGATCGTCATGATCCTGGAGCTCCTGGGCGCGACGCAGAACCCCCGCGCGGCGAGCGCGCTGTTGCCGTGGGCGCGGGGCGACGACGTGCGGCGAAGAATCGCGGCCCTCCGGAGCCTCGGCCGCACCGGCGGGACCTCGGGCGAGGCGCTGCTGCCGTTGCTCCGCGAGCCCGATGATGCCGTGCGTCTGGCCGCCGCGGAGGTGCTCTCGCGCCACCTTGATGTCGCAGCCCTGCGCGCGCTGCTCGCGCTCCTGCGTGACGCCGCGCCCCTGGACCGGGTGACCTCCGTGCGGGTGCTCACCGCGGCGGCGCTGCGACTCGATCGCGGCGAGGACGTCGTCGCGCCGCTGGTCGGCATCGCGCGCGCCGACAGCGGTGCCTCGCGCGCGCTCCGAGAGGCCGCGTGGGATGCGCTCGGACGCCTCGCGGCGGAGGGGAGTGTTCCCGCACACGCCGCCCTCGTCACCGCTCCCCCGAGCGATCGTGGGGCGGTCTCCGCGGCGCTCGGGGACGCGCTCGCGACGGCGTCGCCCCCTCGCGTCGTCGCGCTCGCCGCAAGCGCCCTGCCCGAGGGCACCGACCCCGTCGCCGCACCCTGGATCGCCCGGGCCCGCCCCGACGCGGCGGACGCGCTTCGGCGCGCGTTGGGGTCCTCGCGCGCGGCCGAGGCGACGAACGCGGCCGCGGCCCTCGCGGTGAGGGCTTCGCGCGCGCTGCCGCTGCCCGACGGCGCGGCGCTGTGCGAGGTGTGGTTCGAGGCGCTGGACCGCGGCGTGCGCGGCAACCTCGGCGCCGCCCTGGTGCTCTCGGGCGCGCCCTGCGAGTCCGCGGTGCTGCGCGCGGGCGGGCGCCCCGACGAGGACCCCGGGGTTCGCCTGGCCATCGCAGCGGCTGCGGCGGCCCGGGCCACCGAGCCCTCGCGCGGCGCGCTGCTGCGGGGGTGCGCGCGCGGAGACGCCCAGCGCGACGTCGCCGAGGCCTGCGGGTCGTTGCTCGCGGCGGGCCCCTCCCCCCGGGTCGACCTCGACGTGCGCGTGCGCGACGGCGATTCGGCGCGAGGGCCCGAGGGCCTCACCCAGGTGCGGCTCGCAGACGGGCTCGTCGTGTGGATGACCCCCGGCGCCGAGGGCTGGATCCGCCTCCGCGGCATCGCGCGCGGCCCGTTTCGCGTGAGCCGGTAGCGATGCGACGCATCGCGATTCAGTCCCTGCTCCACGATCGCGGGAAGTTCCTCGCGGCGCTCGCGGGCGTGTCGTTCGCGGCCACGCTGGTGCTCGTGCAGGTCGGGCTCTACGCGGGATTTCTCTCCATGGCCTCGGGGATCATCCGCCGCACGGGCGGTGACCTCTGGGTGATGCCGCGGGGCATCGAGGTCATCGACAACAGCGAGCCGATGTCGGGCGCGGCGCGGGCGGTGGCGCGGTCACACCCCTGCGTGCGCCGCGTGCGGGGAATGATCTACACCTTCATGCCCGTGCGTAAGCCCCGGGGGACACCCGACGCTGTGACCCTCGTGGGCTACGAGCCCGACGACGACCCCGTGGTCCCGTGGACGCTCCATCAGGGGCTGCCGCGCGACCTCCACGGGCCCCTGCGCGCCGCGGTGGACCACGTGGACCTGCGCAAGCTCCAGATTGAGGGCGACGCGCTGGGGAGCACGCTTCAGGTGAACGGTCACACGGTGCGGATCACCGCGACCACCGCGGGGATGCGCTCGTTCACCCTGGTGCCCTTCCTCTTCGCCGAGATCCAGAACGCGCGGCGCATCATGCACGTGGGCGAAGACCGCGCGAGCTACTGGGTGGTGGACCTGCGCGACCCGCGATGCGCCGACGACGTGGCCGCGCACATCGGCCGTCACACCGACCTCCAGGCGATCTCCACGGCGCGCTTCGCGGAGCTCACGGAGAACCACTGGGTGCGCGAGTCGGGCGCGGGCTCGGCGCTGGGCTTCACCGCGGTGCTCGGGCTGGTGGTGGGCGTGGTGATCGTCGGGCAGACCCTCTACGCCGTGACCCGCGAGCACCTGCGCGAGCTCGCGACGCTCAAGGCCATCGGCGGCACCGACGCGGAGATCGTGCGCTTCGTGGCGTGGCAGGCCGCGCTGCTCGCGTCGCTGGGCGGCGGCATCGGCGTGCTGATCTCCTTCGCCGTGCGCGAGGGCATCTCGAGCCAGGGGCTGGTGGTGATCCTCTCGGGCGAGGTGCTCGCGCTGGGACTGGGCGCGGTGCTCGCGATGTGCCTCGTGGCGAGCGTCTGGAGCGTGCGCGCGGTGCTGCAGCTGGAGGCCGCGGAGGTGTTCCGATGAGCGGCGAGGTGCTGGTGCGCGCGGCGGACGTGACCCGCTCGTTCGGCATGGGCGACCTCACCGTGCCCGTGCTCCACGGCGTGTCGATGTCGGTGCGCGCGGGGGAGCTCTGCCTGCTCATGGGCCCGTCGGGGTCTGGCAAGACCACGCTGCTCTCGATCCTCGCGGGGCTGATGCGCCCGACCACGGGTGCGGTGGAGCTCTGCGGCGTGCCCATCTCGTCGCTGCCCGACGCGGCGTCGACGCGGGTGCGACGCGCGCACCTGGGCTTCGTGTTTCAGACCTACAACCTCTTCCCCGCGCTCACGGCCCTCGACAACGTGGCCGAGGTCCTTGCGCTCAAGGGGATGGCGCTGCGCGAGGCGCGGGCGCGGGCCTCCGAGGCGCTGACCCACGTGGGCCTCGGCCCGCGGATGCACCACCGCCCGGGTGAGCTCTCGGGCGGGCAGAAGCAGCGCGTGGCCATCGCGCGCGCCCTCGCGGGAGACCCACGGCTGGTGCTGGGCGACGAGATCACCGCAGCCCTCGACTCGGCCACGGGCATGGCCATGATGGACCTGCTCCGCGGGCTCGTGGACAACCGCCGCGCGGTGCTCCTGGTCACGCACGACCACCGCCTGGAGCGCTACGCCGACCGCGTCATCGAGATCGAAGACGGCCACATCACCGCCGACCGGGCGGGAGGACTCGCATGAAGCTCTGGTGGTTCGCCGCGCCCGTGGTCACCGTCGCCGTGGGGATGGCCGCGTCGTCGGCGTGGTCCCAACGCGCGCGACCGACGGCGCGGGTGGCGGCGGGAGAGGTGCGCGAGACGCTGCTGGCGCGGGCCGAGGTCGTGCCCCTCGACGGCGTCGCCGAGGTGCGCCCCCGGGCCGACGGCCGAGTGCTGCGCGTGCTGGTGCGCGAGGGCGACCGCGTGCGCGCGGGGCAGCTCCTCGCGGAGATCGACGCCGCCCCCTACGCGGCCGAGGTGCTGCGGCGCGAGGCCGAGCAGAACGCACTCGCCGCCAGCGCGTCGTCCCTCGCCGCGCCCGCGCGCCCCGACGAGCGCGACGCCGCCGATGCCGAGGCCGCGGCGCTGCGCGAAGACGCCCGCCTCGCGCGGGTGCAGGCCGACCGCACGGAGCGCCTGCACCGCGTGGGCGCCGCGACGGAGTCCGAGCTGCAGTCCGCCCGCGCCGCCGCCGAGAGCGCCGCCCAGCGCGCGCGCATGGCCGAGGCCCGCACCCGCATCGCGCGCCGCGGCGGTCGCCCCGAAGACGTGCGGGCCGCGAACGCGCGCGTCCATGCCGCCGAGGCCGCGGTGGTCCTCGCGCGGCGGGACCTCGACCGCACGCGGCTGGAGGCGCCCATCGACGGCGTGCTGCTCGCGCGCCGGATCGACCCCGGCGACACGGTGGCGGCGACGGTGAACACCGAGCCCGCGTTCGAGGTGGCCGACACGTCACGCCTGGAGATTCGTGCCGAGGTCGAGGACCTCGACGCCTCGCGCATCGCGCCCGGCATGCGCGCGACCTTCACCCTCGCGAGCAGCAACGTGGCCGCGGGCGACGGGGTGATCGCGCGCGTGAGCCCGCGGTTGGAGCGGCGGCGCGTGGGCGCAGAAGACGTGCGCGTGCGCGCCGACAGCCTCGTGCGCGTCGCGTGGATCACCCCATCCCCCGGGTCGACCTGGGTCGTGGGGCAGCGCCTCGACGCCACCGTCGGCCTCGCGCCCCGACGCGCCGCGGCGGTGCTCCCGCGTCGCGCGGTGCGGGTGCAGGACGGGCGCGCCGAGGTCGACACGCCGTCGCTGGGCGGCTTCGTGGCGCAGCCGCGCGCGGTGCGCCTGGGCGCGGTCGATGGCGCGATGGTGGAGGTCTTCGGCCTCGCCCCGGGCACCGTGGTGGTGCTCCACGACCCGCCGTGAGCGCCGCGCGTTACAGCAGCCCGTACACCGCAGCGACGGTGTATGCGCCGAAGGTGGTGTAGCCCACGATCTGGTGCACCGACCGCATCGCGCGGGAGAGGTCGGCGCGAGACGCGGCGTTGTCGGCGCTGTCACCCAGGATCACCTCGGGGTTCGACGCGAGCACCCCGAGGATGGGCAGCAGGATCATCCCCGTGGCGTGCACCCACGTCAGCGCGCGGTGAACCCGCAGGCGACGCGCGTGGGTGTCGCTCCCCTCGCTCACGTGCTCGGGGTCGGGCGCCGCGGCGGCGAGCACGCCCGCGGTGGCGTAGAGCCCCGTCGAGAGGAAGGAGAAGGTCAGGTGCAACCCCTGCACGCCAGAGCAGCCGAAGCGGCCGAAGATCGCGTCGTCGGGGCGTCCCGCGGCGCAGGCGCCCTGGCCGAACCAGGTGTCCTGGTTGAGCGCGGAGATCGTGCCGAAGACCTCGGTCACCAGCATCGACGACCACGCCGCGAGCGCGAAGGCGCGGTGCATCCCGATCACCGCGCGTCGACGGCGCAGGGTCTCGCGGGCCTGCTGGTCGGCGTCGCGGCAGGCGGCGCAGGAGATCTCGCACGCGCCGCCCTCGTCGCGCGAAGCGGCGTCGCTGCGTCGCGCGTCGTTCTGCGCGAGCCAGCGGCGGGGCGTGCGCGCCGCGCGCTGCGCGAGGTCCGGCGGGGCGAGCGTAAAGCCCTGGGGCGCAGGGGGATGTGCGCCAAGTTGGAGGTCCCCCGCGCCGAGCGACGGCGCGTCGGCAGAGAGCGCGTAGAGGACGAACGCGGCGGTGGAGAGCATGGCGGTGGGCTTCGTCGATCAGCGCCGCAGGCTGCGCGCGCCGGCCTTGTGGACCTTGCCCGGGAGCTCCCGGCCCACGATGGCCTCGGCGACGCGCCCGGCCTCGAGCAGCTTGTCGAGGTCGATGCCCGTACCCACGCCCATGCCGTGGAGGGTGTACACAAGGTCTTCGGTGGCGAGGTTGCCCGCCGCCCCGGGGGCGTATGGGCAGCCGCCGAGCCCCGCGACCGAGGCGTCGAAGGTGCGCACGCCGAGCTCGAGGCCCACGAGCACGTTGGAGAGCGCCGTGCCGCGGGTGTCGTGGAAGTGCAGCGCGATGCGCTCGTGGCCGAACTCGTCGAGGAACATCCGCACGATGGACTGCGTCTGCCGTGGCGTGCCCACGCCGATGGTGTCGCCGAGGGAGACCTCGTAGCAGCCCATGTCGATGAGCTGTCGGGTGATGGCCACGCCCTTGCGGGGGTCGATGTCGCCCTCGAAGGGGCAGCCCCAGAGGGTCGAGAGGTAGCCTCGCACCCGGAGCCCTTGCGCCACCGCGGGTTGGATCACGTCGCGAAAGCCCGCGAGGGTCTCGGCGACGGTCTTGTTCACGTTGCGCTTGTTGTGCGTCTCGCTCACCGAGAGGAAGACCGCTACCTCGTTGATGGGCGTGTCGAGCGCCCGGTCGAGGCCGATGCGGTTGGGGCACAGCGCGCTGAAGGTGACCCCCTCGGGGCGCTTCAGGATCCGGCAGAGGTTGTCGGCGTCGGCGAGCTGCGGGACCCACTTCGGCGAGACGAAGCTGGTGACCTCGGTGCGGCGGATGCCCGCGGCGAGGAGCGCGTCGATGAGCCGCACCTTGGCGGGGGTGGGCACCTGCACGGGCTCGTTCTGGAGCCCGTCGCGGGGTGAGACCTCGTAGACCGACACCTCCGCGGGCAATCGCTCAAACATCCCCGGGACCATACCTCACGCCCCGCGCCGCCGCCCTCGGGAACCCGCGCCGAAATCCCAGCGCGTCCTCCGCCCGCGGCCCGCGTGCCTTGACGCGCCGCAGCGCCGTCCCGTACACCGCCGAGCCTACTCTGCGCGCGCTGTCGTACTGCGCGCGTGACGCACAAGGAGCCATCGTCCCCATGTCCGTGAACGCCGCCTCGATCTTGAAGGAGCAGTCCAAGCTCCACCCCACCACGGTCGCCGCGCTGGTCGACGGGAAGGTCACCGACCTCCACGCGCCGATCCCCGCGGGCGCCACCGTGACCCCCATCGCCTCGGACGATCCGCGCGCGCTGCCGCTGATCCGCCACTCCACCGCGCACGTCATGGCCGACGCGGTGCAGCGGCTGTTCCCGGGTACGCGGGTCACCATCGGCCCGGCCATCGACGGGGGCTTCTACTACGACTTCGACCGCCCCGATGGGCGCTTCACCGAAGACGACCTCGCGCGCATCGAAGAGACGATGCGCGAGATCTCGAAGGGCGACCTCCCCTTCGTGCGCTCGGAGCTCACCCGCGACGAGGCCCGCGCGAAGCTCACGGGCCTGGGGGAGCGGTTCAAGCTCGAGATCCTCGACGCCATCCCCGCGGGCGAGGCGATCTCGTTCTATCAGCACGGCGCGTGGTCCGACCTGTGTGAGGGCCCGCACGTGCCGAGCACGCGCTTTCTCGGCGCGGTGAAGCTCACCAGCGTGGCCGGCGCGTACTGGCGCGGCGACGAGCGCAACCCGATGCTGCAGCGCATCTACGGCACGGCGTTCCCGTCGCAGAAGGCCCTCGACGCGCACCTCAAGCAGCTCGAAGAGGCCAAGGCGCGAGACCACCGCAAGCTCGGGCGCGAGCTGCAGCTGTTCATGTTCCACGAGTGGGCGCCCGCGTCGCCCTTCTTTCTCCCCCGCGGCGCGTTCGTCTACAACGGGCTCATCGGGTACATCCGCCAGCAGTACGCGAAGCGGGGCTACGCCGAGGTGATCACCCCGCAGGTGTTCGACAAGGCGCTCTGGGAGCGCTCGGGGCACTGGGAGAACTACCGCGACAACATGTTCCTCGCCTTCGGCACCGACGCGATGAGCGTCGAGGGAGAGCGCGGGATCCCCCTCGGCGATGTCTTTCCCGTGGAGAAGTCCTCCGCCGCGGCGACGGCCAAGATGGACTACGTCTGCGGCTGCAAGGCGATGAACTGCCCGTCGCACTGCCTGATGTTCGCCGCGGACCTCAAGAGCTACCGCGACCTCCCGCTGCGCATGGCCGACTTCGGCCGGCTGCACCGCTACGAACGCTCGGGCGTGACCCACGGGCTGTCCCGCGTGCGCACCTTCAGCCAGGACGACGCGCACATCTTCTGCACCCCCGACCAGATGCCCGCGGAGATCGACGCCTTCTTCGCGCTGCTCGAAGAGGTCTACGGCGCGCTCGGGCTCGACAAGGTCGCGATCCGCCTCGCCACGCGCCCCACCGATGGGTACCTCGGCACCGTGGAGGAGTGGGAGCGCAACGAGAAGATCCTCGGCGACGCGGTGACGCGCCGCGGCCGCACCTTCGAGCTCGCGCCGGGTGAGGGCGCGTTCTACGGCCCGAAGCTCGAGTTCCACGTCACCGACGCCATCGGTCGCTCGTGGCAGCTCGGGACCATTCAGCTCGACTCGAACCTCCCGCACCGCTTCGACCTGAGCTACGTGGGCAGCGACAACGCCCCCCACCGCCCGGTCATGCTGCACCGCGCGGTGCTGGGCTCGCTGGAGCGCTTCCTCTCGGTCTACATCGAGCACACCGCGGGGTGGTTCCCGGTGTGGCTCGCGCCCGAGCAGGTGGTGCTGGTCACCGTGGCCGACCGTCACCTCGACTACGCCAACGCCCTCGCCGACAAGCTCCGCGCCGCGGGCCTGCGCCCCAAGGTCGACCCGAGCAGCGAGAAGCTCACGGCGAAGATCCGCACCGCGTCGCTGCTGCGTCCGCCGTACATCGGCGTCATCGGCGACAAGGAGCTGGAGCGCGACGGCGTGACCCTGCGCAAGGGCCGCACCGACCTCGGGTTCCTCAGCACCGCCGACCTCATCGCGCGGCTCACGACCGAGTCGGCGCCGGGCTACCGCGCGCCCGTCGAGGCGTCACCCTCCCCCGGCGCGAACACGTAGCGCCACGTCGCCCGCGTCGGCGACCTCCCTCGCACCGTCGGAAACCTCAGCGCCGCAAGGGTCTGCGCGATGCACCGGCCCCGCGCGGTGTCGCCCAGCGGGCCCTCGACCTCGGCGCGCAGCACCGCGCCGTCGGGTCGAACGACGAAGCCCACCACCACCTGGCCGAAGAAGGTCGCGCCGAGGCAGCGCCGCACGAGGGGGCGCGCGGGCTCGGCCACGTTGCGCACCTGCGAGCCAAAGAGTCGGTCGAACGCCGTGCGCTCGGGCGACGGCTCGGCGACGGCGGAGGGTGGCAGCAGCGTGGGCACGGGCGAGGCGCTCGGCGCGGCGAGCGGCGATGCGGGTGACGGCGCGGCGTTGCGGCGCGCGTCGTCCTGGAGCCTCCACGCGAGCCCCGCGGCCGCCACCGAGAAGACCAGCAGCGCGGCCACACCCACCGCCCGCTCGCGGCGCCGCGCGCGCGCGGCCGCGACTTCGATCTCGGCGTCGCTCACGTCCAGCGACGCCGCCCCCACCGCGCGCCCCAGCGCCGCAGGGATGGACTCGGGCGGCGGAGACGGGGGCGCCGGGGGCCTCGGCGCCGCGGGCGCGCTCGCCAGCGTGTCGCTCGCCGCCGGGGGTACGGGCGTGGGCGCGTCGAGCGCGGGTCGCACCGCGCGCACCTCCCCGCGGGTCGTCGAGAGGCCGTCGCGCAGGGCGACGAGCGCGGCGATGAAGTCCTCCATCGTGGGGAAGCGGTCGTCGGGGGACTTCTCCAGCCCGCGGTGCACGGCCGCCACGAGGCCCGCGGGGAGCGACGGCGCGAGCTCCCCCAGCGGCGCCGCGGGCTCGAGCGCGACGCGGAACATCAGGGCGTTGTAGCTCGTGCCCTGAAAGGGCCGCGCGCCGCCGAGCATCTCGTAGAGCACCACCGCGACGGACCACACGTCGCTGCGGGCGTCGAGGTCGACCGCGCCCCGCGCCTGCTCGGGGGACATGTACTCCGGCGTGCCCACGGGGGAGCCCGTGAGGGTCAGCGGCCCGCCGTCGGCGTCGCGCGCGACGTGCCGTGAGACGCCGAAATCGATGAGCTTCGGCGACGCGGTGCCGTCGGCGTTGCGCGCGAGGAAGATGTTCGCGGGCTTCACGTCGCGGTGCACCACCCCCACGGCGTGAGCCGCGGCGAGGGCGCGCATCACGGGGAGCAGAAGGTCGACCGCGGGCTGCGGCGCGAGGTGCCCCTGGTCGTGCAGACGGGCGCGGAGGTCTTCGCCGTCGAGGAACTCCACCACGAGGTAGAGCCCGTCGAGCGCGTCGTCGCGGCCCATGTCGAGCACCTGCACGATGGCCTCGTGCCGCACCCCCGCCGCCGTGCGCGCCTCACGCAGAAAGCGCTCGGTCGCGGCCGGACCCGCCGCGGCCGCGCCGAGCAGCACCTTGAGCGCGACGCGACGGTTCGTCCACTGGTGCAGCGCCTCGAAGACCGCGCCGTGCCCCCCAACGCCGAGCACGCGCAGCAGGCGGTATTTCTCCGCCACCACGCGTCCCACGAGTCGCTCGGCCAGGGTCTTGTTGCTCTCCACCCTCCCCCTCCCCCGGTCGTCAGCCGCGAAGGCGCCCGTACGCCATCATCGCCCCGCACGCGAGCAGCGCGACCACGATGAGCACCCACACCGCCGCGCTCACCCCACCCTTCTTCGGCGCCGGCGGCGCGCTTGGGTGAAGCGATGGCGGTGCCGGCGGCGCGAAGGGCACCGGGGTGGGCACGCCCTGCATGACCTGAAGGTTCATCTCCACGGTGCCGAAGGGGCGCGGCGTGACATTGTGCGGCGCGGGCGCGGGTGCGGGCCACGAGGCCGCGGGAGGCGGCGCCCACGACTCCATGGGGCCCGGAGGCGTCAGCGAGGGCGAGACCATCACCGAGGGCGGCGTGGAGGCGGTCGCGACGATCACCGAGGGCGGCGTGCTGCTGCGCATCGACGGCGGCGGCATCGTCGCCGCACGGGCCTCGGGCGTGGACCATCCCGAGGTCGGATCCTCTTCGACCGCGATGGTGCGGGTGCGCACGCGCGTCACCGCGCCCGCCTTCGGGCTCACGATGGGGCCTGAAGGGGTCGACGAACGCGACGGCGGGGGTGACGACGGCGGCGCCTGCGCGGTCGGCCACGCGTCGATGCGGAGGTCTTCAGACTCGGGCGCCTGGTGCGCGCCGAAGGGGGCCTCAAGGGGCAGCGACACCGACGACTCGTCGCCCCCGCCGTAGACCGAGTGCATCTCGGTGAGGTCGTCGGGCGGCACGTCCACGGGGAGGTGGACCTCGGGGCGCGTCAGGTCTTCGATGGGAGGTGCGTCGAGCGCCGAGGTGATGTCGCTCTGCGTACGAGAGCGCCGCACCGCACCGCTCTGCGGCTCCTGCGAGGACCATCGCCCGGTGTCGGCCGCTTCCTCGGACGGAGGTCGTCTACGCTTGTCTTGCACGGTGCATCTTCGGTCGCGAAGGCCCCACCTGGGTTCCGCGCACACTCGCTTCGCACTGTGTCATGGCACCGACGGCGCCCACAAGCTCCCGGCCGATCAGTTCACCGCGGCGCCGCGGGTGAGCTTGAGCCGCAGGGCCTGGTGGAGGAGCTCGGCGTCGGCCCGGGCTTCGGCGCTCATGCCGGGCGCGCGCAGCGCGCGACGGAGGTGGGCCTCGGCGGCGCGCATGTCTCCCTCGTGGCCGCGCTCGGCCAGCGCCACGCCGAGGAGGTGCAGCGCGTCGCAGTCGTCGTCCCGCAGCCCCAGCGCCTGCTCCCCGGAGCGGATCGCGTCGTCGAGCTGGCCGAGCTCCCGCTCGCAGAGCCCGAGCTGCACCCACGCCCCGAGGAAGGTCGGCGCCTGCCGCAGCGCCATCTTGTAGGCCACCGTCGCGGGGCCGAACTGGCCCAGCGCCGCGAGGCACTGCCCGATCTGAAAGTGCACGTCGGCGTTGAGGGGCTCGCGCGTGGCGAGCACCCGGAGGTCGGCCAGGGCGCCCTCGGCGTCGCCGTCGCGCAGGCGCTCCACCGCCTCTTCGAGCGCGTCGGACATCAGAAGAAGTTCCCGATGGTGAACTCGAACACGCTGGACTCTTCGTTGGGCAGGCGGTTGAGGGGGAAGCCCCACTCGAAGCGCAGGAGCCCGAGGGGGCTCTGCCAGCGCAGCCCGAAGCCCGCGGAGTACCGCAGCGCGAGGGGGTTCGACTGGAAGGTGGTGCAGGGGTTCTGCGCCTCGGGGAGCTGCGCGCCCGCGGTGGCCTGGCAGTACAGCGGCTCGGTGTTGAACACGTTGCCGGCGTCTTGGAACACCACGCCGCGCAGGCCCACGGCGTTGAGGATGGGGAACTCGATCTCGAGGTTGTAGAAGAACTGCGCGTTGCCGCCGATGGCGCCGGCGACCGTCGACGAGTTCGGGTCGAGGGAGCGGTTGATGAGCAGCCGCGGCGAGATGGTGCGGAGGCGGTAGCCGCGCACGTCGAAGATGCCGCCGAGGAAGAAGCGCTCGAAGATGGGCACGCCCTGGTCGCGGCGCGACACCACGAGGCCGCCCTGCACGTTCATCTTGAAGATCACGTTCTCCACGATGCGGCGGTAGAAGCGGAACCACCCGGTGACGCGGGTGTACACGTTCTCGCTGCCGAAGACCGGGTCGGCCACGTCGACGCCGAGGCGCGCGAAGACGCCGTCGGTCGGGAAGAGCCGGTTGTCGCGGTTGTCGTAGGCCAGCGACACGCCCAGCGCGCTGGTGAACCCGCTCTGAAAGAGGTTCTGCAGCGGCAGGCCCGAGAACGACGACTGGAGCTGCGAGCTGCCGAAGATCCCGGTGCCCGTGGAGGTGTTCACGCCCACCTGCTCGCCGGTGTAGTTCACGAAGAGCCGCAGGTCGTTGCCGATGATGGGATAGCCGAAGGTGATCGTGCCGCCGGTGCTCGTGCGGGTGAAGTCGGCGAAGGCGCGCAGGGAGTTGTACAGGTCGAGCGCGAAGGTCCAGTCGGAGTCGAAGAAGTACGGCTCCACGAAGCGCAGCGAGAAGATCTGTCGCAGGCCCGAGATCTGCGCCTGCAGCGTGAGCGACTGGCCGCGGCCGAAGAGGTTCAGCTGCTGGATCTGCGCGGTGGCGATGAAGTTCTCCACCGACGAGAAGCCCGCGCCGATCTGGAAGGTGCCCGTCGCGCGCTCGGCGACCTCGACGTTCACCACGAGCAGCTCGGGGTGGCCCTCGACGGGCTCGGTCGAGAGGTCGACGCGCTCGAAGAAGCCCAGGGCCATGACCCGTCGGCGGGAGGCCTGATACTCGGTCTCCGAATAGCGCACGCCCTCCAACAGGGCCATCTCGCGGCGGATCACCCGCTCGCTGGTCTTGGAGTTCCCGCGGATCTCGATGCGGTGGATGTGCACCACCGGCCCGCGCACGATGCGCACGGTGAGGTCCACGGTCTGCGCCCGGCTGTTGGGCTGCATGTCGGGGGTGACCTCGACGTTGGCGTAGCCATCATCGCGGTAGTGGGTCTGCACGCCGACGATGTCGCGGCCGACCACGGTGCGCGAGAACCAGTCACCGGGCTGCGCCGTGAGGCGGTCGCGCAGCGCGCGGCGTCCGCCCAGGGGCTCGACCTCGTCGCCCTCGGCGTTGACCTCGGAGACCCGCAGCCGACCGATGCGGTAGCGCGGCCCCTCGCGCACGTTCACCACGATGTCGATGAAGCGGCGGTCGGGCGAGAGCTGCACCCGGGGCTGCGAGATCTCCACCGAGAGGTAGCCGCGGTCGTAGTAGGCCGCGTGGAGGAGGTCGACGTCGTTGCGAAAGGCCTCCTCGCGAAAGTTGCCCGCTGAGGAGAGGAAGGAGAAGAAGTTCGCCGTCGAGGTCGACATCACCCCGCGCAAGTCGCTGTCGGGGATGCTGTTGTTGCCGATGAAGCGGATCGAGCGCACCTGCACCTGCGCGCGCTCCACGATGCGGAACACCACGTCGACCTGGTTGCGCTGGCCCCGCGCGGGCTCGACCCGGTGGGTGACCTCGGCGAGGAAGAATCCCTTCTCGGCGTAGAGGTCGATGATCTTCTGCACGTTGCGGCGCAGCGCGAGCTGCGAGAGCACCGCGCCGTCGCGGAGGTCGATGGTCTCGCGGAGCTTGTCCTCGTCGACCTCGTCGTAGCCCTCGAAGCGCACGGCGTGGATGCTCGGGCGCTCCTGCATCGCGTACACCACCGCCACGCCGCCCTCGGCGTCGTCGGCGCGCACAGCGACGTCGCGAAAGAACCCGAGGTCCCACAGCGAGCGGGCGTCGCGCTGCGCGCGGGAGCGGTCGAGGCAGTCGCCGACGTGGGTGCGCACCGTGTCGGTGAGCTCCTCTTCGTTCACCCGCACAAGACCCACGAAGCGCACGCGGATCACCCGGCGGCAGCCGCCGACGGCGGCCACGTCGTTCTGCACCTGCGGCGCCTCGGGCTCGGCGGAGGTCTCGGCCGCGCTGGCGTCGTCGCCGCTGCCCGCGTCGGTCGCCTCGACGGCGGGTTCGACGGGCTCGGCGAGCGGCGGGGCGAGCGTGGGAGCCTGGAGCTGCCCGCCGAGCAGACCGCCGCGCGGCTGCGCCCAGGCCCACGCCGAAGCGAACAGCACAACCGCGGACCACAGCGCGACGAGGCGTAGGCGAAACACGTGCGAGGACACTCCCGTCGACGATCCGACCGCGGCGCTATACCCCGACGCGACGCGCCGTCGCAAGCCGCGACCGCGGGATCAGGGGGTGTGTTCGTCGGAGGCCACGCGGCCGTCGACCATCTTCACCACCCGGGGAATGCTCCGGGCGAGCTCGGGGTTGTGCGTGACGATCACCATCGTCGTGCCGTGCGACTGGTTCAGGGCGTGAAAGAGCCGGTGCACCGCGGCGCTGTTCTCGGTGTCGAGGTTGCCCGTGGGCTCGTCGGCCAGAAGCACCTT
This sequence comes from Polyangiales bacterium, assembly GCA_044376155.1. Lineage (GTDB taxonomy): Bacteria > Myxococcota_A > Polyangia > Polyangiales > JAWKRB01. The sequence goes on along the minus strand of JBILLI010000058.1, from coordinate 2,680 downwards.
GGGCTCCAAGACCAGCGCCCGCGCCAGGGCCACGCGCTGCTGCTCGCCCCCCGAGAGTTCTCCGGGTCGGTGCGAGAGCCGGTGGCCCAGGCCCACCTCTTCGAGCAGGGTGGTGGCCCGGGTCACGAGCTGCCCGCGGGGGATCGCCCCGTGGATCATCCCCGGCATCATCACGTTCTCCAGCGCGCTGAACTCCGGCAGGAGGTGATGGAACTGAAACACGAAGCCGATGGTGCGGTTGCGCAGCGCGGCGACCTTCGCCGAGCTGAGCTTCTTCACGTCCTGCCCGTCGAGCAGCACCTCGCCCTGCGTGGGCATGTCGAGGGTGCCGATGAGGTGCAGCAGGGTGCTCTTGCCCGCGCCCGACGGACCCACCACCGACACCATCTCCCCGCGGTTGATGATGAGGTCGATGCCCTTGAGCACATCGAGCCGCTTGCCCTCGTGCTCGTAGGTCTTGGTCGCGCCGCGCAGGGTCACCAACGGGGGGTCGCTCAACGCACTCTCCTCAGTCCAGCCGCAGCCCCTCGACGGGGCGGAGACGTCCCGCCAGCCACGCGGGGAAGGCCGCGGCCAGCAGGCAGATGATCACCGCGGTCACGAAGATCAGCGAGAAGTCCCACGGCGCGATGATCACCGGGAGCCGCTCGATGTAATACACCTCGGGGTCCAGGGGGATGCCCACGCGCCGGGCCACCACGGCGACGATGAGCGCCGACGAGGTCCCGAGGGACGATCCCACCACCCCGATGAGCCCGCCCACGGCGACGAAGACCCGGGTGATGAACCCGTCGCTCGCCCCCATGGCCTTGAGCACCGCGATCTCTCTCCCCTTCTCGGTCACCAGCAGCAGCAGCGTGGCGACGATGGAGAAGCTCGCCACGATGATCGCCACCGTGAGCAGCAGAAAGATCATCAGCTTCTCAAGCTTGAGCGCGCGAAAGAGGTTCTGGTTGAGCTCCTTCCAGTCGCGCACGCGGAGGTTCATCCCCTGCGCCATCGGCCGCACCGCGGTGAGCACCGCGTCGGAGCGGTCGACCTCGTGGAGGCGCACCTCAATCGCCGTGATCGCGTCATCGCGGTGGTTGAAGAAGCGCTGCGCCACGGGGATGGTCACGTAGGCGTACTTCGTGTCGTACTCGTACATCCCCGAGTAGAAGATCCCCGCGACGCGAAAGAGCTTGGTCTTGGGGATGGGCCCGAGCGGACCGAGGGACCCGAAGGGAGACACCACCCGCACCTCGTCGCCCACCGCGAGGTGGAGGTTCGACGCGAGCTCGCGCCCCACGATGATCCCCGGGAGGGTCTCGGTAGGCGCCCCCGGCGCGACCACGGGGAGCGGGTCACGACGCAGGTTCGCGCCTGCGCTGGAGAGGTCCTCTTCGCCGCGCGCCGACACCGGGCGACGCTCCAGGGGGGAGAGTCGATCGAGGTGCCTGGGCTCGGCAAGGTACTCCAGCCTCCCGCGGATAAGGTCTCGACGGAGGTTGAGGAGACTCTCCGTGGCCGTCGGATCGATGCCCCGCAGGATCACCCCGCTGAGGTTCGTCTGCGAGGTCACCATCACCTCGCCCTGCACCAGCGGCGTCGCCGTGGCCACCTCGGGCACGGCCCGGATGCGCGCGAGCAACGGGCGCCAATTGGTGAATCCCCCGCGCTCGCGGTCGAGCACGACGTGGGCGTTGTTGCCGAGGATCTTGGTCTTCAGGTCGTTGCCGAAGCCCCCCATGATCGCGATGGTCATGCAGAGCGCGAAGGACCCGAGGCCCACGCCCAGAAAGGCCAGGAACGAGATCGCCGTGAGGAACCCGCTCTTGCGCGCGCGGAGCTGCCGCACGGCGATGAGCACCTCGGCGGGCATCTTCTCCATGCGGTCGAAGAGCCACGGCATCCAGAGCAGCGTGGAGAGGAAGTAGGCCTCGAGCACCGCGACGATGGCCCCGAGCCGCAGCAGGATCACCGCGGTCGGAGGCGTCGGGTCGAGGCCCGGCTTCACCAGCCGGAACGAGTACTTCACCTCGGCCACGGCGAGCACCAGGCAGAGCACGAGGTGGAGCACGTAGATCACGTTGCGCGTGCGGTTGCGCAGCCGGCGCGTGACGAGCCACAGCAGCAGCAGGTCGATCAACACCGGCGGACCTCGTGCACCCTGCGACGCCCTCAGGGCGTGCCGGGCGCCTCCGGGCGGAGCTGCGGGAACAGCACCACGTCGCGGATGCTCTTCTGCCCCGTGAGCAGCATCACCAGGCGATCGACGCCGAGGCCGAAGCCCGCGGTGGGCGGCATCCCGTAGGAGAGCGCGCGGATGTAGTCGGCGTCGTAGTCCATCGCCTCGTCGTCGCCCCGCTCGCGGTTCACGAGCTGCCCGCGAAACCGCCCGGCCTGGTCGTCGGGGTCGTTGAGCTCCGAGAACGCGTTGGCCAGTTCGCGCCCTTCCACGAAGAGCTCGAAGCGGTCGGTGAGCGCCACGGGGAACGACTCGCCGTACTGCTTCGCCTGCGTGTCGTTGTCCTTGCGACGAGCCAGGGGGGAGGTGTCGAGGGGGTGGTCCATGACGAACACGGGCACCGAGCGCGCGCCGTCGTCGGTGCGGTAGTCGTCGGTGAGGTGCGGCTCGGCGAAGACCTCGTAGAGCGCGAACATCACCTCGCCCGCGGAGTGACACTTGTAGAGGTACGCC
>JBILLI010000832.1:0-3344 GCA_044376155.1 Polyangiales bacterium | reverse complement strand
TGGGCCTCGGCAGTGACGGCGGCATGGACGCGGCGCTGGACGTCGTTGTCACCTGCAACGCGCCGACCACACGCTGCGCGAACGCGTGCGTCGACACCGCGACGAGCCGCGACCACTGCGGCACATGCGGCAACGCGTGCCCCGGCGGGCAGGTCTGCGCCATGGGCCGATGCGAGACGGCGTGTCCGACGGGGCAGTCGGTGTGTGGCGGCCTCTGCGTGAGCACCCGCGTCGACCGCGCGAACTGCGGCGCCTGCGGCAACACCTGCGCGGCGGGACAGGTCTGCGCCGAGGGGCAGTGCCGCCTCGAGTGCCCACCCCCGTTGCTCACCTGCGGCGGCGCCAGCGACGCGGGCGCGGGCGACGGCGGCGCGGGCGTGCGCTACTGCGCCGACGCGCAGAGCGACCGGCTGAACTGCGGCGCCTGCGGCAACGCCTGCCCCACCGGACAGACCTGCGAGCGCGGCGCCTGCGCCCTGCTCTGTCAGCCCGGCCAGACCGCCTGCGCGGGCACCTGCCGCGACCTCCAGAGCGACCGCGCCAACTGCGGCGCCTGCGGCAACGCCTGCCCGGGTGGCCAGGTCTGCAACAACGGCGCGTGCGCCGTGAGCTGCGCCGCGGGCTTCGAGAACTGCAGCGGCCAGTGCCGCGACCTCACCACCGACACCGCGCACTGCGGCGCCTGCGGCAACGCCTGCCCCGCGGGGCGCGTGTGCTCCGCCGGCTCCTGCGCCGTCTCGTGCGCGGCCGGGACCACCGACTGCGCGGGCACCTGCCGCGACCTGCAGGGCGACCGCGCCAACTGCGGCGCCTGCGGCAACGCCTGCCCCACCGGCCGCGTGTGCAGCTCCGGCGCGTGCGTGCTCAGCTGCGAGGCAGGCCTCACCGACTGCAACGGATCGTGCCGCGACACCCGCACCGACACCGCGCACTGCGGCGCGTGCGGCAACGCCTGCCCCGCGGGGCGCGTCTGCGCCGACGGCACCTGCCGGGTGACCTGCAGCGCCGGACAGACGAACTGCAACGGCGCCTGCCGCGACCTCTCCACCGACACGCTGAACTGCGGCACCTGCGGCATCGAGTGCCCCGCGGGGCAGGTCTGCAGCATGGGCGCCTGCCGGGTCTCGTGCGGCACCGGGCTCACCGACTGCACGGGCGCCTGCCGCGACCTGCAGAACAACAACGCGAACTGCGGCGCCTGCGGCAACGTCTGCCCCAGCGGCCGCGCGTGCCTCATGGGGCGGTGCACGCTCCAGTGCGGCGCCGGACAGTCTGACTGCAGCGGCGTGTGCCGCGACCTGCAGACCGACAACGCCAACTGCGGCGCGTGCAGCAACGCCTGCACCGGCGGCCGCGTCTGCGCCAACGGCGCGTGCAGCGTGAGCTGCCCCACGGGGAGCACCAACTGCAGCGGCGTGTGCCGCGACGTGCAGAGCGACAACGCCAACTGCGGCGCCTGCGGCAACGCCTGCCCCGCGGGCCAGAGCTGCGCGGCGGGGCGCTGCCAGGTGAGCTGCTCCACCGACCTCGTGAACTGCAGCGGCGTGTGCCGCGACCTGCAGCGCGACAACGCCAACTGCGGCGCCTGCGGCGCGTCGTGCGCGGGCGGGCAGACCTGCTCCGGCGGGCGCTGCATCGCCTCGTGCGGCACCGGGCTCTCGGACTGCAGCGGCGCCTGCCGCGACCTGCAGACCGACCGCGCCAATTGCGGCACCTGCGGGCTCAACTGCGACAGCGGGCAGGTCTGCGCCGGCGGCCGCTGCGTCGTCTCCTGCGTCGTCGGGCAGACCGAGTGCGGCGGCGTCTGCCGCGACCTCGGCACCGACCGCGCGAACTGCGGCGCCTGCGGCAACGCCTGCGCCTCGGGGCAGGCCTGCGTCTCGGGCGTCTGCACGCTCGCGTGTCCGCAAGGGCAGACCGCCTGCGGCGGCCGCTGCGTCGACCTGCAGAGCGACAACGCCAACTGCCGCACCTGCGGCAACGCCTGCGGCGCGGGCACCGTCTGCACCAGCGGCACCTGCGCCTCGACCTGCGCCTCGGGGCAGACCGTCTGCAGCGGCGCCTGCGTCGACACCCGCACCAACCCCTCGCACTGCAACGCCTGCGGCGCGGTCTGCCCGGCCGTGAGCAACGCCCGCGCGGCCTGCGCCGGCGGCGCCTGCGGCTTCGTCTGTGACACGGGCTTCGCCGACTGCAACAGCAGCCGCACCGACGGCTGCGAGGTCAACACCACCACGGTGTCGAACTGCGGCCGCTGCGGCAACGCGTGCAACGCCACCAACGGCACCCCGGCCTGCGCCAACGGCGCCTGCGCCATCGCGTGCAACTCGGGCTTTGGCGACTGCAACAGCAACCCCGCCGACGGCTGCGAGGTCAACACGCAGACCACCAACAGCCACTGCGGCGCCTGCGGCAACACCTGCGCCTCGGGCACCACCTGCGTCGCGGGGCGGTGCACGGTGACCAACAACTTCCGCTGGGTGCTCGTGGAGCCCAGCGCGTGCAACGCGTGGACGGGCAGCAACGGCGGCGGCTCGGTGTCGACCTGGACCTGCGACGCCAACGCCGTGGGCCGCACGATGTGGCGCTACGGTTCCGACACGACCATCGTGCCGCCGCTCACCGTCACCAACGGCGTGCAGGGCTTCAACTCCTACGGGTGGAACCAGTGGTACTGCGGCTCGCGCGGCTGCGGTGGCCCCGGCCCCGAGGTGGGCAACTGCTCCGGCGGCGGTCCCAACACCGTCTGGCAGTGCGTGAACAACTGACCCGCCGCGCCGCCGCGCACGACCGCGGCGCGCTCGTCGTGCAGCCCTGCACGACGCCCCCTCACTGACCCCCACACATCCCGCGCGTCGGCCCGCACGGCACGGCGGTTGAGTACGTCCGCGGTCATGACCGACGTGCTCCTCGTCGCCCTCACCCTCTCGCTCTACGTCGGCGCGCACTGGTTCGCGCGCGCCCTCGACCGGATGTGAGCCCGTGAACCTCGACCTCCTCCTCGGCGCCGCCACCGGCGTCGCCCTCACGCTCTACCTCACCTACGTGCTGCTCAAGCCGGAGCGGTTCTGAGATGTCACCCCGCGCCTGGATCCTCCTCGCGGCGTTCTTCGCCCTGCTCACGCTCCTCGCCGTGCCCCTGGGCCGCTACCTCGCCCGGGTCTTCGCGGGCGAGAACGCCCTCTCCCGCAAGGTGTTGGGCCCCGTCGAAGCGCTCGTCTACCGCCTCGCCGGCATCGACCCCGGGGCCGAGCACACCTGGCGCGCGTACGCCGCGGCGCTGCTCGCGTTCTCCGCGGTCACGCAGCTGCTGACCTACGGGGTGCTGCGCCTCCAGCACGCGC